>CAMBBW010000086.1 GCA_945863425.1 Lishizhenia tianjinensis | reverse complement strand
TGTGTTGAAATTTCTACAAAAGCTGCTCTCAGAGAAATGATGTTGCCAGGAATTTTAACAATCGGTTTTCCTATTGCGATTGTACTACTAGGAAAGTTAGTCTATCCTGAAAATAATCAATTAATCGCAGAAATGTTGGGTGGATATATGGCCGGAGTAACTGTTTCAGGTGTCCTTTGGGCTGTTTTCCAAAACAATGCTGGTGGCGCTTGGGATAACGCAAAAAAATCTTTTGAGGCAGGTGTTGAAATTAATGGTGAAATGACTTTTAAAGGTTCTGACGCTCACAAAGCCGCGGTTACCGGAGATACAGTAGGTGATCCATTTAAAGATACCTCAGGGCCTTCAATGAATATCTTAATTAAATTGACTTGTTTAATCGGTTTGGTTATTGCTCCAATTTTAGGTTCTGGTCATGATGCAGATAAAAAAGCTACTCCAGCTAGTGCCACTAAAATGGAAGCATGTCACGGTAAAGACAAAGCATGTTGTAAAGACAAAGAAATGAACATGAAATGTGACATGTCTAAATGTGCTAAAATGACTCAAGCAGAATGTGCTAAAATGTGCGATGAGAAAGGATGTTCTCCGGAAGAAAAAGCAATCTGTATGTCACATTACGGAAAAGATAGGAAATGGATTGGCGGAGACAAAATGGAATGTAAATCAGACAAAAAAGAATGTTGTTCCAAAGAAAAAGGTCATCATTAAGTATACAGGAATTATAAGCATTATAAGTCGTCTCAAAAGGACGACTTTTTTATTTGAGATTAAATAAATCGGTAACTCCAAGAAGTTTATTACAAGTAAATCCTTCCGCAAATTCAGCGTTTATAGGTCTACCAAATTCACGCATTCTACCCGTTAGGAAATCAAAAAAATCTTTTCCAGAAATTGGAGTATTGGGTTCTACAGAATTCGGATCATAAAACTGAGTTTTATAACACTTTATAGATTCCACTTTTTTGGCCATATAAGGTGTTACATCAAATAAGATGTTGGGCTCAATTAAATAATCTTGAATATAATGAAGTAATAATCTAGGACGATGCGCCGTTTGAGCCTCTCCCTCCCATTCAGTATGAATCTTGCTTAATCCTGAAAGAAACGCTGCTTCAGCAACTAATTTAGCAGCACGAGCATGATCTGGATGTCTATCTACAATTGAATTAGCGAAAACAATCTCCGGCTTTAATCTTCGAATTTGTTGAATGATTTTCTTTAGATTTTCTTCATTGTGTTGAAAAAAACCGTCTTTAAGTTGGAGATTATGTCTCATATGAATTCCGAGAAGTTCACTAGATTCTTCTGATTCAGCATACCTCGTTTCAACGGATCCTCTTGTTCCTAATTCACCTTCAGTAATATCAATTACACCCACTTTTTTTCCCTCCTCAATATAATGTAGGATTGTTCCCCCCATAGATATTTCAACATCATCTGGATGTGCTCCAAAAGCAAGGATATCTAAATTCATGGGTTAAACGTAGTTCTCAATACTAGGACATGAGCAAATTAAGTTCCTATCCCCATAAGCATTATCCACTCTACGAACCGGAACCCAATATTTGTATTCTTTCAAATACGATACAGGATAAACCGCTTCTTGAGGTGTGTATGGATAATTCCAATTTTGGTTGATAATACAATCAGCTGTGTGCGGCGCATTTTTCAACAAGTTGTTTTCTTTATCGGCATGACCATTTTCAATCTCCTTAATTTCTTCACGGATTTTGATCATTGCTTCAATAAAGCGATCCAGCTCATTTTTATCTTCAGATTCCGTTGGTTCAATCATCAATGTTCCTGCTACAGGAAACGACACTGTTGGTGCATGGAATCCAAAATCTATAAGCCGTTTAGCCATATCAGCCACTTCAACCTCAGAAGTTTTTTTGAAATCACGACAATCCAAAATCATTTCGTGAGCCACCGTTCCATTTTTACCCGTGTACAAAATATCGTAATGTCCTTTTAATTTTGCGGCAATATAATTTGCGTTTAAAATTGCAATTTCAGTAGATTCTCTTAGTCCTTTTGCCCCTAGCATCTTAATGTAACCGTATGAAATCAATAATATCAGGGCACTGCCATAAGGTGCGGCAGAAATTGCTTTAATTGGTTGAACACCGCCCGTTTTTACAAAAGGATTGCTTGGTAAAAAAGGAGCTAAATGAGATGCAACCCCAATTGGCCCCATCCCAGGTCCACCACCCCCATGAGGAATAGCAAATGTTTTGTGTAAATTTAAGTGACAAACGTCCGCTCCAATATTGCCTGGATTTGTTAAACCCACTTGTGCGTTCATGTTTGCTCCATCCATATAAACCTGTCCACCATTTTCGTGAATAATCGTTGTTATTTCGCGAATTCCTTCTTCAAATACACCGTGAGTTGATGGATAAGTAACCATTAATCCAGCCAATGAATCTTTCAATTCTACTGCGACCTTTTGTAATTCATCAATGTTAATGTTTCCATTTTCATCACAACCCGTTACAACTACTTCAAAACCAGCCATAACAGCAGAGGCTGGATTTGTTCCATGAGCTGATGAAGGAATGATCATTTTATTGCGGTGTAAATCCCCTCTAGACTCATGATATGCTTTGATAACCATTAATCCAGCATATTCGCCCTGTGCGCCTGAATTTGGCTGAAGAGAAACAGCCGAAAAGCCTGTACACTCACATAGATCTTTTTCTAACTGACGGAACATCTCATGATAACCAGCTGCTTGATCAAGTGGTGCAAATGGATGCATATTTGCAAATAAAGGATTGCTTATCGGCATTAATTCAGCAGCAGCATTTAATTTCATGGTACAAGAACCAAGTGCTATCATGCTATGAACCAACGAAAGATCTTTATTTTCTAATCGTTTCAAATAGCGCATCATTTTAGATTCTGAATGATGAGAATTAAAAACAGGGTGAGTTAAAATAGCATCAGAACGATAAGAAGCTCCATTCGTAGTATCTGAACCCGTGGTAGTATCTTTTATTTCCAAAACAAGTTGAAAAATTCCAACTATTTTCTCTACATCTTGCAATGTATGAGATTCACCAAAACTAATTGTGATTTCTGAATCATTTACACAATTGAAATTCATTCTTTCTTCCTCTGCCAGGATTTTTATTTTTGCAACCGGCACATTTTTAATCCAAACAGTATCGAAGAAGCTTTTACTTCCAAGAGTAAGTCCTTTTCTTTTAAGTTCAGTTGCTGTTTTATTTGCCAAATTATGGACGTGAGAAGCAATTTCTTTCAAGCCATCAGGTCCATGATAAACCGCATACATACTTGCCATAACGGCTAACAAAGCCTGGGCAGTACAAATATTTGAAGTTGCTTTATCTCTTTTAATGTGTTGTTCTCTTGTTTGCAAGGCCATTCTTAAAGCCAAATTGTCATCTGCATCTTTTGATACACCAATAATTCGACCAGGCATATTTCGCTTGTACTCATCCTTTGCAGCAAAAAAAGCAGCATGAGGACCACCATATCCCATAGGTACGCCAAAACGTTGAGAGTTACCCAAAACCACATCAGCACCCATTGAACCTGGCGACTTTAGCAAGACTAATGATAAAAGATCAGCAGCTACAGCTACTTGAACACCCTGAATTTTCGCCTTATCTATAAAATCCTGTAAATCTAAAACATGCCCATTTGCATCCGGATATTGCACAAGAGATCCAAAAAATCCAGTAGATAAATCAATTTGCTCAGGATTTCCAATCACTAATTCTATACCCAAATTTTTCGCTCGACCTTGAACCACCTCAATTGTTTGTGCAAAAGTATTCTCAGCAACGAAAAATTTATTTTTTCCTTCTTTCACATCGGATCTTGAACGCGAATTATAAAACATAATCATTGCCTCCGAAGCAGAAGTAGCTTCATCCAATAAAGATGCATTTGCCATTTCCATTCCAGTCAAATCAATTATCATTGTCTGAAAATTCAATAAGGCCTCAAGCCTTCCTTGCGCTATCTCAGCTTGGTAAGGTGTGTAAGCAGTATACCATCCCGGATTTTCAAGGACATTTCTTAAAATAACGGGAGGAACAATTGTTTCGTTATATCCTAAACCAATAAAAGATTTATAAACCTTGTTCTTATTTCCAAGCTCTTGAACATGATTAAGATACTCATATTCAGTCATGGCATCCTCGATGTTCAATTCCCGATTAAGACGAATTGGCTCGGGAATCGTTTTATCAATCAACTCGTTTAAGGAAGTAAGACCTATTGCGTCTAACATTTCTTTTCGCTCCGCTGCATTCGGTCCGATATGTCTTTTTGAAAAAGAATTCATGGTATTTGTTTTCAGGTTTGTGTATGCAAATATACTGTAGAAAGCTTATTTATTGATAGTAACAACAGTTGATTTTTTAAACAGTTCATTAACTTATATTAAAAATGGTAAATTTGTTATTCGTTGACAAAATAGTACGTGTTTTAACGCCCATTAAATCAATTGAAAAAATGAATAAATTAAACTATATGCTATATAAAAATATAATTCAATGGATTAGTCAAAGGAGAAACTATGTGTTTGGTGCTTCTATTGCAATCATAGGTGTTTTAGGCACGTTTTTCTTGATAAAAAATGAAAGAAAATCAACCAAGAAGCAACAGGTTACCGAAACAAAATTAGATACAATTCCAAAGAAAATCTCCTTGTTTTTTGTGGGAGATATGATGGGACATAAACCCATGATTGATGCGGCTAAACAAGGCACAACGGAAGAATATGTTTACGGACATTGGTTTCAATACATCAAAGAACATATATCATCATATGATTTAGCCATTGCCAACCTTGAAGTTACTTTAGGAGGCTCCCCTTATTCTGGATATCCTTTATTTTGTTCACCAGATTCGTATGCTAAAGCCATTATGGAAACTGGATTCAAGTTCTTAATTACTGCTAATAATCATTCACAGGACAAAGGAAAAAAAGGACTTGAAAGAACGCTTGATGTATTAGACACCTTAAAATTCATGCATACAGGTACTTTTAAAAACAAAGCTGATCGAGATAAGCTTTATCCGTATTTATGGGAAACAAATGGTGCGCAAATCGCTTTTTTAAATTATTCTTATGGAACTAATGGAATTGCTGTAACACCGCCAAATATTGTGAATCTCATTGATACGGCAATCATGCGAAAGGATATAAAAAAAGCAAAAGAAAAAGGAGCTGATTTCATTATTACCACAATACATTGGGGAGATGAATACCAGCGCAAAGAGAACACTTATCAAGATAAATTAGCACAGTGGATGGCAGATTTAGGCGTAGATGCAATTATCGGAATGCACCCACATGTTATACAGCCTTTAAAAATAATTCACCCTAAAAACAATCCTAAAAAAGATGTGCCGGTAGCATTTAGCCTAGGTAATTTTATCAGTAATCAAAGAGATCGATTTAAAAATGGAGGGATTGGTGTTGAATTGAACTTAGAAATAGTTGCCGGTAAAATCACCTGGAATAATTGGGGATATTATCCATTTTGGGTTCAATTAGGCGGTAAACCGAGAGGGTATTATGTAATTCCCGTTTCAAGCTGGGAAAAGAATCCATCCAAATATAACCTCACCTCTACTGAAGAATTACAAATCAAAGAATTTGCAACAGACACAAGAGGTTTACTGAAAGAAGCAAAAGAATTAGTGTTTCCGGAGAAATAAAATTTATTTACCCTGATAAATATAGGTATAGTAAATTCCAACCACTTTTTTGCGCAATTGCAATTGTGAATTTCTAAGTTCCAAAATATCGTAAGTAACGGGTGTAGCTCCCGTTTGGCTTCCAGTCATGATAATTTGACCTTGTCCATTTTGGAAGACCCAAGTACCATGAGAAAACGTAGACTGCAATTGTCCCAATTCTGACTTAACAGTAGAAACAGAATATGTTCCATCTTTTTCAATGGTTAAGGTAGTTGTTTCGTCTAAATTAGTTTTGTCAGTACCATTGTCTAAATATGTTCCCAATCTCCATTCATTACATATTCTTGCCTTACGACTAAGTAATGAAATTCGGGGGCCTTCTTCATATTTATAACAAGAAGTAACTAAAAAACCGATAAGAAAAAACGATAAGATTGCTTTCATATTCATATTGAGTTAGTCAAAGATATAAAATCCATTCAAACTTGCAAACAATCTTTACGGAATCTACTAGACTTTAGTTTCAAGTAAGCAGATAGTAAGTCATTAAAATTAAGTCAATTGACAAACTTACCGCAGCGGCAGAAAATATCCATTTCATGGGAGAAACTGCTAAAAGAAAGCTTAATGTAATCATTGTTGGAATTATCACGACTATTAATGCTACTGTACTTTCAATTGCGCCTAATCCAACCGTTAGCCCACCCAAACACCCAACTAACGTTAAGATTACAGTGATTAATCCAAATCGATTAAACTCTGCATTTTTTATAAAATCCGATTGTGAAACTGTTGTATTTGCCATTTAACTTGGAATTAATTTAACATTTTAAAATGCTAAATTACTCGCTAATGGCGCATCAAAAAATGACTTGAAACGGATTAAAAGATGATTTATGTCACGAATTAAAATGTTGCCAGCCTTGTGCCTGCAACTGAATAACACTTCCTTGTTTATCAATAAAATACATGCCATCATTTACATCCGTAATATGTCCTATTATTGTCATGTGTGGATTCCCCTTAATTTTATCAAAATCGGCTTGTTTGATAGTAAATAACAATTCATAATCTTCTCCACCATTTAAGGCACACGTACTTGGATCAATTTCAAAATCTATTGCTGCCATCGATGTTTGAGCATCAATTGGGATTTTTTCATCGTAAATATGACACCCTGTATTGCTTGCTGAACAAATATGAAATAACTCAGAGGCTAAGCCATCAGAAATATCAATCATAGAAGTAGGAACCACATCCAATTCTTTTAAAAATTGAATTACATCGACCCGAGCTTCCGGTTTCATTTGGCGTTGTAAAATGTAATCATTGCCGTCTAAGTCAGGCTGAACAGATGGGTTTTCTTTAAAAATTTGTTTTTCTCTTTCTAAAATCTGTAATCCCATATAGGCGCCACCAAGATCTCCCGAAACAACAATTAAATCGTGTTCACCTGCACTTGATCGATATACCACTTGTTCTTTTTTTGCTTTTCCAATTGCAGTGATACTAATAACTAGTCCAGATAATGAGGAGGTTGTATCTCCTCCCACTAAATCCACGTTATATTTTTCACACGCTTCACGCATTCCAAGGTATAACTCATCAATGGCTTCGACTGGAAAACGATTTGAAAATGCAATTGAAACGGTAATTTGTTCGGCAATACCATTCATGGCACAAATATCTGAAACGTTGACAGCAACTGCTTTGTATCCTAAATATTTTAACGGAAGGTAAGTTAGGTCAAAATGTACACCTTCGACCAACATGTCTGTAGAAATTAACTGAACTTCACCATTTCCGATATCAATTACTGCAGCATCATCCCCAATTCCTTTTAGGGTTGAGGCATTTTTTACTTCAATTTTACTGGCTAAATGTTTGATTAATCCAAACTCACCTAAGCTGCTTATTTCTGTTCGTTGTTCTGACATTAACTTTTAGTTACAAAGATAAAATGAAAAAGGAGACCCAAAGGCCTCCTTCCAAAATAACTAATTTGTGGTATTAATTTTTTGAAAAAGGAATCACCCATTTTTCATCCTTATTTATTACAATCAAATGATATAATCCTGTACCTAATTTCGATACATCTATTGTTTGTTTCATTAATGTTTCAAAAGTTGTTTCCTGCTGATAAACAACTCGTCCATTCAAATCTTGAACGTAAAACATTGATTTTCCAAATATACCCGTTGCGTTGATATTCAATAAATCACTTGTAGGATTTGGATAAACGGTTACTTTCTCATTATTCAACTCATCTAACCCAACATAAATACAATCATTAATAATTAGTAAGGCATTCGACGTATCGCTTGGACAAACGCCATTTGTCATGATATAATCATAATTAAATTGACCAGGGAAATTTCCGGTAACAATAAATGATCCAGGTAACGGTTGGTTTGAAGGACTATACCATGTTCCGCTTGTCTGGAAGGTGCCAGTAAGCGCATTAAACAAGTCAAAAGGTTGTCCCTTACACAAAATTACAGCGCTATCAATCCCAGCATTAGAAGGCTCATACAAATTAACAAGGGCATAAGCAGAAGTTGATTGACATGCATTATTTACCAAGTAATTTACCAAATAATTACCTGTTGTCAAAGCAGTTAAATCTAATATTGAACCAGATAATGCCGTTGGATTTTGAGCTAAAGACCAAGAACCAATACTTTGACCAATGTTTAAAACAGTAGTTAAATCAAGTGAATCAGCGGTTTGACAAATTTCAATACTATCATTTGTAATTGTAGCAGGAGCACAAGCTTGAACACAAATTTGATCCAAATAAAGTATCCATCCGTCCAAACCACCTGCAGGAACGTGGAATGCAATGTATACATTCCCTGTATATGAACTCAAATTTATCGAAGTATCTTGATACGTAATATTTGCAATAGAATCTAAAGACATTAAAGTTTGAGTAAAATCACTTGGAGAATTACCCGTTGTAGAAATTTTAATTTTCAGGTCATTCGGTTCAAATGAACTTATTACGCGGTAATTAAAAGAAAGAATTTCTGTTCCAGTTAACGTTAACTGAGGAGTAATTAACCAATCATCATTCGCTCCGGCATTGAAATCTGTTGAAATTGACGCGCAATTATTCCCATTTAATTGATTAAAATCTGTATTCGTGTTCCATGCTGAAAAATCATTATTCGCATTTAAGACTGTCCAACACTGTTCTGTTTGAGAATCTGAATCAAATCCTTCACACCAACCAAGTGCTGTAATTGAGCTACATAGTGTTCTAAAATCATTTGCAGCAGACCACACGCTTGAATCAGACCCGCAATTAGCGCGGTAATAAAAAGTATATTCCGTATTTGGTGTTAATCCATTAAAGGTGAATGATGCCGTATCACTAGACAAAGTTATTGTTTGATTATTTAAGAATGTTCCAGTTCCTGGAGTGAATCCAACAGGACCATATTCCAAATCAAAAATTGTTGAAGAAGAACAGCTTAATAACCATCCAACTGTTGCTGATGTTTGCGTTGTTGTAGTTGAAACCACTAATCCAGCTGAAGGACAAGCTGGAGGCGGTGCAATAGTGATATCATAATCTTCAGTTTCACCAAAACCATAGCTCAAACAAGGATCTATTTGGTCTCCATCCGTAAAATAGGCTCCTCTGATTCGTAAACGGTGAATACCTGCTGGAGGATTACACGTTAAACTAATAATAAAAGAAGACGAATCATTTACTTGACCCATTGTGAATCCTGTACCAATTGTCCCGATAGTATAGCCAATTCGTTCATTAATTGTAAAAAAACCATCGTCGTTATAATCGATCCATGCGGCATACCCTTGGCTGCCATATTCACCTGTTGCGATGGCAAGGCTATAAGACGCTGATGGTAGTAAAGTCGCTGTATAATTTGGTTGACCAGTAAAAAAAGTATAGGATGGTCCACCAGCAATAAAACCTGTATTATTTGCAAGGGTTGTTCCGATAATTTCGACATTTGAAATTAAATCCCCAGCCTGAGTACCATTAAAATAAATTGGTTCACAATAACATTGATTGGGTAGATTAATATTGATATGAGCGGTTGTAGAATTTGTAGTCGTAAATCCAGAACAAGTCACAGCACAATAAAAATATTCATCTACGGCTGCTGTTATTGAATAGGTTGGAGATGTTGCGCCAGTTATGGGCGAAAAGGTTATTCCATCTGTTGAATTGAACCACTGGTAAGAGACATCCGCTCCTAGTGTTGGGTTTTGAAGGGTCAGAACCGTTGTGGCACCATTGCACAATGCACTACCATTACTAGAAATTGTATTTCCAGGAGTTGGATTTCCATTGCAGGGTGCACACGTTGGAGTTGATGTAAACAACGTTGTTAATGCTAATACACCTGAATTATTTGGCATTAAAAACACTTGCACTCCATTTTCATCAAATAAGGTAACAGACATTTCGGTAGGCCAATTTCCAGGGACATTCCATATTAACTCCACCGGTAAACCGGGTATTACCGAAACTATGACTGTGGTGTCATTTGCACCTGAATTAGGATTAAAATCAGGACCGATAAGGAATGCAATTGTATCACCATTTTGAACAAGAATCATTTGTCCGCCATTCCAACCATCTCCAAAACTATCGCCAAGAACTAAAGTGTAATTACATTGTGCTT
>CAMBBW010000085.1 GCA_945863425.1 Lishizhenia tianjinensis | reverse complement strand
AAAATCCCTTTTCAGCCAGCCATTGGTATTGGACTGAATAAATTTACCATTCGTGTTGATATTCCTAATGTAATTTCGGAACAATATGATGAATTATATAATAACCAATTAATTAAGAACTTTTTTATTAATGTGGATGGCATTGAACCAATTCTACCAATTGATTTTGGAGTAGTCCCATCGGATAGCACGGTTTTATATGCATCAACAATAAATCCCGTGGCAGATTTTAACACGTATCGTTTTGAAATTGATACAGTTGCAGCATTTAATAGTTCATTTAAACGGTATTGTGAGAAAAGCGGTTTGGGAGGATTGAAATATGTTAATCCATCTGATTGGAAATTAGTAGTTTCTAATCAATTAGATCCTTTAATTCTGGTAGATAGTATGGTGTATTATTGGCGAGTAGCACTCGTTGAACCGACAATTCAATGGAAAAATCGTTCATTTCAATATATTAAAAATAAATCGGGTTGGGGGCAAGCTGATTATGATCAATTTACCTATAATTCGTTTAACGGGGTTAATTTGAGTAACCAAACCGAATTACGAAACTTTCAACCAAATGAAGCTCAAATTACCTGTTTAGCTAAAACTTCAAATCAAGCACCTGCTCATTACGACAATCAATGGTCTTTGAATGGAGTTCAGCAAGATTATAGTTTTTGTGATTATATAAACCCTAACTTTCAAGTTGCTGTAATTGATAAGTCAACACTTCAACCTTGGGCAACACGTTATACGTATTCAAATGGGACAGTAGCAAATCCAGCCAATGGTTTTGGTAATCTGAATGATAATAATGGGAATTGTTTTGCTCGACCGATGAAATATTTTACGTTTGGGCAAAATTCATTGCAACAGATCAATAATTTCCAAAATTTTGTAGAAAATGTTGTTCCAGATGGAGATTATATCTTAGTATATACGCCAATCGCAACGCGATATGATTGGTGGAATGTGATAGATCCAACTTTATATACCACATTTCAAAATTTGGGATCAACGCAGATTGTTCCGGGTAGGCCAAACAAACCTATGATTTTCTTAACTAGGAAGGGAGATCCAAGTTTCGTGGTAGAAATTTTCACTCAAGGAAACGAGGATATATTTTTAGATACAATAATTTCCGGCCTTGAATCCGTTGGAAGAGAAACGTCTCCTCTAATTGGTCCTTCACAGCATTGGGACGCACTTTTTTGGAAACATAGTGCAATGGAACAACCAACGGCCGATTCAACAACGGTTGAAATTCAAGTATTTAATGCATTTGGAAATTTTCAATATACAATTGATACCGTGTTGACGTCTGGTGATTCGCTGTTGAATTTGAACAATGTTATTAATGCATCAAATTATCCATTTATTAAATTGGTGGCAAAATATAGTGATACGGTAAATCTAACTCCAAGCCAATTGAACTATTGGCAGGTTGTTTATGCACCAATTCCTGAGGCTGCAATTGATGGAACCAATGGGTATTTTTGGCAAACTCAAAACGATACTTTGCAGGAAGGGCAAATAGGTGAATTCGCGGTTGATGTACGCAATATCAGTACTGTTTCTATGGATTCATTATTGGTTAATTACTACATAATAGATCAAAATCAAGTAAAACATCCGTTGATTTATCCACGACAAGACTCCTTATTAATCGGAACATTTATAAAGGATACAATTTCGTTTAATACAACCGGTTTAGTTGGTTCCAACTGGTTTTGTATGGAAGTCAATCCATATGTAGATCTTGGATTAACACTTTTAGATCAACCCGAATTGACGCACATCAATAATGTCTTACAAATTCCATTTACGGTAGTAAATGAAGATATTAATCCTTTGTTAGATGTCACTTTTAATGGTAGGCATATCATGAATGAAGATATAATTGCTCCAACAACTGAAATAGTTATTTCATTGAAGGACGAAAACCCATACCTTATTATGGATTCAGATGCAGACACATCTTTGTTTGGAATTTACCTAACTGATCCAGATGGAATTCAAAAACATATTCCATTTATGGATATTTCTGGAAACATGGTCATGGAATGGATTCCCGCGAATTCTCAAAACAAACGATTTAAAATCAACTATCCACGCTACTTTGAAAAATCTGGAATGTATACTTTACTTGTACAAGGAACTGATAAAACGGGTAATTTGTCAGGGGATTTAGACTATAAAATTAGTTTTGAAGTGATTCATGAATCTATGATTAGTCAAATAATGAATTATCCCAATCCATTTTCTACTAGTACTCGCTTTGTATTTACATTAACTGGTGATGAGGTTCCTGATGATATTCAAATTCAGATTATGACCGTAACAGGTAAGGTTGTTCGCGAGATTTCGGAAAGCGAATTTGGGCCTATTTCCATTGGTAAAAACATTTCTTCCTTCGCATGGGATGGTAAAGATGAATTTGGAGACCAATTGGCGAATGGGGTGTATTTGTATCGCGTTAAAGCAAAAATTAATGGTCAAGATATAAAACGACTGGAATCAGGTGCCGATCAATATTTCAACAAGGAAATCGGTAAGATGTATTTAATCCGATAGATCAGAAGAATTTGCAACTAAAAATAGCGGTGTCATCGTCATATTTTTGAGTTCCTTTCCATTGTTCCAATTTTGAGAAGATAAGGTTGTTCATATCCTCCATATTTAGTTGTGAGTAAGATTTAATAAATTCTATCAATCGTTCCACTTCAAATTGTTCTTGATTTTCATTTTCGAGTTCAACAATTCCATCGGTATATAATACGAGTGTTGCATTTGGGGATAATTTTAATCTTCCTACTTTTATAGACGGTAATTCATCCAACATCCCAAGTCCTGTGCAACCTGTTTCAAGCAAAATTATCTCTTTGTCTTGATAAAGTATTGGATGATTATGTCCAGCATTTACGTATTTTAAATCATGGGTAAATGCATTGTAGTGAGCAATAAAGAATGTGATGAATTTTTCACCTTGAGTTGCATGAACAACTTTTTTATTCAACTCCTCCAGTAAGAAAGGCAATTCGAATTTTTGATATTTTAAAACTGTTCGGATTGTTGCTTGAAAATTGGCCATAAGTAATGCTGCTGAAATCCCTTTGCCGGATACATCTGCAATACACAATATATATTCCTCGTCTCCTAAGGGAATGAAATCATAATAATCACCTCCAATGGCATGACGTGGAATGTAGTGAGCAGAAACATCCATTTTTTTATTAGTGGGCAATTCCGCTGGGAAAAGTAGTTTTTGTAGTTCTCGAGCTACTTCGAGCTCCTTGTTTATTCTTTCTTGGACTAATCCTTTTTTTGCTAGCGTTTTATTTTCAATTGCAACCGCTACAATGTTACTTATGGTTTGAAGAAAGGATAGATTTAAGGATTCAATATCAAATTGATTTGGTCCAGAATGTTTGGATACAAGCACGTAAGCAAGAGGCTTTTCTTGATGTAAAACTGGAATAATGGCTTGGAATTCATTCAATAATTCTGAATTGGAAGATTCGACCATAGTAATGTCTCGAAATCGAGATAAGTCTTTCGGTAGTTCGTCTAAATTTACTTTTCCTTTATAGCCTAATTTTAGTATGCAATTCCAGGATTCCTGTCGGTGAAGAAAAAGTGTTTTTTGAAAACCTAATTGTTCTTTTAAGATAAATGAAAAAATACGTAATAGTTGATCTGTTGTTTCATTGGTGTTGATTGCTGTTGTTAGTTCAAGTAAAGAATTTAATTGAATTTCTTTTAGTTGGTTTTGCGCTTCTAACAATAGAATTTTTTTCTCAACCATTGGATAGAGTGTCTAAAATGTTAGGTAATTTTTTTAACGCAACTAGTTCTCTAAATTTCTCCTTTGCTTCAGCACACGGACTTCCAAAATATGTTTTTCCTGCCAATAAGTCTTTTCCTATTCCTGATTGGGCGTAAACGACAACGTTATCCTCAATTACAACATTACTTGCGCAACCTACTTGCCCCCATAAAGTAACGTGATTTTTTATGGTCACACATCCGGCAATTCCAACTCCAGAAGCCATTAAGCAATGAGCTCCAATTTGGGTGTCATGACCTATGTGTACCTGATTATCTATTTTAGTTCCGTAACCGATTCGTGTCAATCCAGAAACTCCTGCATCTATAGTACAAAGTGCCCCAATTTCAACATTTGATTCGATATAAACTCCACCACAAGAATGCATACGATCAAATCCTTCAGGTTTCTTTTTATAATAAAAAGCATAATGACCGATGACAGAATTTGGACCAACAATTATATTTTCATCAAGCGTGCAATCGTCTAAAATGCACGCTCCTGCATGAAGTGTTACATTTTTACCGATTTTTACGCGGTGTCCAATAAACACATTCGGGTATATTATTACACTTGGATCTATTTCACAATCATCTCCAATTACAGTAGTTTGAGGCTTATATGGCGTGAAATATTTCGTTAATTTATTATAATCATCAAAAGGTGATTTGGATAAAATAAGCGCTTTTCCTGTTGGGCAGTCAACCTCCTTGTCAATAATGATAGTTGTTGCAGCTGATTTTAGTGCTTTTTCATAGTATTTTGGATGATCAACAAATACAATGTCACCTGCTTCCACCATGTGTATTTCGTTCAACCCGGTTATGAAATGATTGGGTTCTCCTACGTAATTACAATCTATAATTTTGCAGATTTCTTCAAGAGTGAATTTGCGCTGAAGTTTCATTTTCGTCTATTCTTACTTCAAATTTACACATGCTGAATCCTTGTTTTTAAATGCGAATTATAAGTTATCCTTTGCCTTTTGTTAATTGTTATGATTTTGAATGAAGTTTCAAAAAATTAAATAATTACCTTTGATATCAAATAGCAAATATGAAAAGAAGTCCTATAATTTATTGTTTTGTTGCGTGTGCACTGATCGCAAGCTCATGCTCTAGTGGAGAGTCGGAGGAGGTTCAACAATTTCAAACGCCAGGAGAAGCAGATTCAAAAGATCAATCAAAAGAATATCTTAAAGAAAAAGCTGCAGGAGATGCTTTTTTGGTAAAAAATAAAGTGCGTAAAGAGGTGAAATCTACCGCATCTGGTTTGCAATATGAAGTATTGAAAGAAGGCAATGGCCCAAAGCCAACTGCAGAAAGTGTTGTCAAAGTTCATTATACTGGTTATTTAATCAATGGCTCTAAATTTGAAAGTTCGTTGGATCAAGGTGAGCCCGCAGAATTTCCACTAAATCAAGTTATTAAAGGGTGGACTGAAGGTGTTCAATTAATGTCGGTTGGTTCTAAATATAAATTCTTTATTCCAACAGAATTGGCTTATGATCAGCAGTCGAATGAAAAAATTAAAGCTGGTAGCACCTTGATTTTTGAAATTGAATTATTGGAAATCAAAGAAAGCGAAAAAGCGAAAGGGATAAAGTTTTTAGAACAAAACAAGCAAAAACCGGGTGTAAAAGTAACAAGTACAGGATTGCAATATGAAGTAATAAAGGCAACAACTGGACAAAAACCAAGAGCAACAGATAAAGTTAAGGTTCACTATACCGGCAAATTGTTGGATGGGAAAACTTTTGATAGCTCCGTTGAACGAGGACAACCGGCTGAATTCATGTTAAATGCTGTAATTCCAGGTTGGACAGAAGGTTTGCAATTGATGTCTATTGGTTCAAAATTTAAATTTTATATCCCAAGTGAATTGGCTTATGGAGATCATGCCCAACCGGGAAGTCCAATTGGTCCTGGTAGCACATTGGTTTTTGATGTTGAATTATTGGAGATTAAAAAATAAAAAATGAAACTATTGTCAATTCTGGTTTTACTTAGTTTGTTTATTTATTCCTGTGGTGAAGATCATCAAGGCAAGGTTGATAAAATCAAATTTAAAAATGAAAAAGAGAAATTGTCCTATGCTTTAGGGGTAAATCAAGCTGAATTGTATTTTACGAAATCAAATTTAAGCCCTGCTGATTTTGACCAGAATAAAATGATTGATGGTTTTTCTAAAGAACTGAAAAAAGAGTATCTCATTGATTCGAATTGCATGAAAACAGTTCAGTTATTTTTAGGTAATGGCCAACAAGACATCAATGATCGATATATAAAAGAGGGGTCATATTGTGTGGGTAAAATCAATGCTCACAATTTCATGAAAATTTGGAACAAACCAGGTGCTATTGAAAAGTTAGACTTGGCTTTTGTGAAATTGGGTTTTAGCGATGTCGTAAAAAAGAAACCGCTTTCAATCACTAAATCAGATCGTTCATTGTTGATTAAGAATTACTACGAAGGTTTAGTGGAAGAATTAACCAAACGCATGATGGATACTGTTTTAGTAAAGAAAAACATTGAGAAAATTGAAAATGAAATCATTATCGAAACAATAGAAGCTGGCACAGGAGTTTCACCAACGGATTCTTCAGATGTCGCCATTAATTTTATTTTAAGTACTCCATATGGTGATACTATGGAGAATAGTTTTTTACGCAAAAAAACAGATCAAGAAGTACCTATTTTTAATGTAAAACAAATGTATGAAGGTTGGTCAACGGCATTTCCTAAGTTGAAACAAGGTGGGACATATCGTGTTTATTTACCATTCGATAGCCATAAAGACCCACGTTTACCATTTCCATACATAGTTTATTACTTGCAATTGAAAAATGTAGGAGCGAAAGGTAGTTTGGTGAAAACACAAGTTTCTAATGAAAAGGTTTCAGCGATTAAATAAAAAGGGTTGATGGGAAATTGAAATCGAAGGTAAAAGGGAGGAATAAATACTTTTGAAAAATAATACACCCCTAATTTGAAACTCCCCCCTTCTTCACCTTACGAATTCGGGATTTATTTAGCAATATTTATGCCAAAAAACGAATTAATTTAGATTTAATTTACTTTTTGTTGTCCATGCAATGACTAAAGCACGTTGTTTTGCTGTTTCTGCATTTTCACCAACGAATAATTCATCTAAGGTCTGGTTAAACAGATTGATCCAATGATCAAAATGGTCATTTTGGAGTGGCATATGTAAGTGTTTTTCAATTACATTGGTTGTGTACCCTGTTGTGCCTATTAAAACGAAACACCAAAAATCAACCATCTTGGGTAAATGAGAATTGAAGTCCAAGTGTTGAAAAAATTGAATTAAAATTTCATCTTGCATTACTTTTGAATAGAACGTTTGAACCAATAATTCTATATCTTCTCTTGTGTTTAACTGCCTTTTATTCGGTAAAATGAATGAAATAAAATCTTCCACTTGTGTTAAAAGTGGTTTAACGCCATCATTTATAATTTCGTATGGTAAAAAGGCGCGTTTTTTTTCGTCCGTCCATTGGTTTTGTATTTTTTTTTCAATAATTTCTCGAGTTACATTGTCTCTAAAAACACAGCGTTTGATGCGTAATTCTAGCGGAGCAGTAACTAAAATGATTTGATTAAAATTAGAATAAGCGTCCGTTTCGTACAAAAGAGCTGCTTCGTTAAACACAAGGCTTGATTCTGCTGATTCCAAAAATTTTTCAAATGCGCTTCTAACTTTTGGGTGAATCAATTTGTTTAATGCCTCTAATTTTTTTGGATTCTCGAAAACCAGTTGACTAACGAAAGTTGTATTATAATTTCCAGATTTATCATATGCCTTGTCTCCAATTAGATGAATAATTTCACTTTTTAATGCAAAGGATTCATGAATTAGTTTTTTGGCTTCTTGATCGGAATTAAATACAGGAAAGCCCATTTTTTGAAAAATAGAACTAACTACTGATTTTCCGGCACCAATTCCGCCCGTGATCCCTACCTTGATTTTTTTCATCGGTTATTTCTTACTAGCTCTGGCAGCGGGATTATAACCATGGAAAAAGTTGTTTTCGAATTCGTTGCGGGTTTTAGTAAAATTTCATTTTCAGATTTAATTTCTACGCTGAAATCCCAGGTCTCTTTAGGGAATTGAATGATCAATTTTTTTGCTGCAAAATCAGCCTTAAATTGTCCTTTTTGTCCTGTTTGTGTGCCGATTTCAAAAGTAGATTGAAGAATGCAGTAACCGTTATCATAAAAAATAAGCAGATCTTTAATATCTCCTTTTTTTGCGAAGTTGGTTCCGTTACTTACTATGTCACGAATCATCCAGACTTTACTATTGCCATCGTGAAGCATAGAAGAAAAATCATTTTCAACCATACTCACACCTGTCGTGCATGCTTCAAGTAGAAAGAATAAAAAAATATGTGAAAGTCGGTTCCTCATTTCTTGCGTAAAGATAGCAAGAAAAATGCTGTTTTATTTGTTAAAATGATGGACAAGAAATCGTTCTGAATGCTCTTGGTTTTCTTCGGCATTTCAAATTGTATCCCATTGACACCTCGTGTGAGCCGCCAGATATTCCATTTCCTAATTTAGATACAGTAACATCATAACTATAACCCAATTTGAATTTTCCTGTATTTATTCCAAATGTTAAAATAAAAGCATCACGATTACGATACCATGCTCCAACGTTGAAATTGCCGTATTTCACATACGTACCAATATTTAATTCTTGAAAACCATTTTGATATTGGTAAATAATATTCGGCATGATTGAAGTCACATTGGAATACTTGGATTTAGAGCCCAAAGCAATTTCAGCACCCACATGACCTGTAAAACGCATCGGCAAACGAGACTGACCTAAAATCATGGATTCATCAGGTCGGTTTAAGTGATTAATTGCCACGCCACCAAAAAAACGTTTGGTAAAAACAACCGCTCCAGCCGATACATCGAAAAAACCACGATTACCACCCCTTGCAACATCTCCTGTTTGGTAAATAAAACCACGACGAGGATCAATCATATCGCCAAAAGTTAGCTTATCCCAATCTAAAAATTTCTGGTACCAAGAAGCTTTTGCACCAAACATCATGGAAGCTTTACGGCTCAGTTTAACGTGATACGAATAAATCAACCCAATCATTGAGGTTTGAATAGTGCCTTGACCTTGTTGATCATGCATAGCTAAAACGCCAATTCCACCGCTCACATTTTTAGCATAGGTATCATAAGCTGCTGCATAGGTTACATAATTTCCTGTTAGCTGTGGCCATTCATTTCTATAATTCATAGCCAATCGCGGGCACCCATGAGATCCGGCTAGTGCTGGATTTAAGTAAACCGGATTCGAATAGAATTGAGTAAAGGTAGGGTCCTGAGCAAACAGTTCAATAATTGATAAACTGAAAATTGTAGTAATTAATATCTTTTTCATAACGATTATTTTAAGCGAATGTAACGACGAGGAGTGCGACTAACTTTTGAATTTATAGTAATACCAATCTGATGAGAAATTGCTTTATATCCTAATAATTGAGAATAGGTATTGTCAAATTGGTAGGTAACGGAGAATTTTTGTAATCGAATTCCTAAAGAAAGAGCTAGATTACTTTTAGAAGACACAGCCCCTCCAACAGCAAGAGCTTTGCATTGAAAATTGAAACCTCCCCATGCCTCTTTTCTGTTTTCAAATTTGTCGTACATAATATAGGGTGCAAAGGCAAAATTTCCCGATTTAGATTCATAATCTGTTCCTGCATAAAAATTTAAATGTGTCCCCATTTTGCGCGGGTTTGAAATATTATTTGAATAAATATTATCTTGGTGATGAAGTAAATTATCCATTTGAAATCCTGCATAAAACCACTTAGAATGGACAAGTAAAGATGCACCAATATCTTTATACCATAATAATTTACCTATAGGTGTGCTGCCATCCGGATAAAAGTCAAGTGAATTTGTTCGATCAATTTCTACCTGATTAATTCCAAATACTTTACTTCCGTCTAGCATTTTATTACCCATTTTGAAACGTATTGCAGGCTCAATCAAAAACGATCTGGAAAGCGCAATTTTTGGAGAATATACTAGGGCTGTATTCCAATCTTGAATAACTCCATTTGAATAATAAACATATTTCCCTTGAACGGCAAATCCTGATCGAATAGATTTTGAGTACCAATCTAACGAGAAATTAGTTGAAAGTTGTTGATTCTCTTTGCCAGCCCATTGTGCTCGTGTTAAAGAGCGAAACCGGGTAGATGAAACATCTCCGGCAGATGAAAAATTTGCGTCAATTTGAGACATTCCTGGAACATGAATCTGATGGTCTCTAGTGTTTTTTAAGCCAATGGATTTTTCCATAAATTCATTCAGCTTACTAACAGACTTTTCTATCTTATTCAATACGGTAAACTCTTTATTTTTTACGTTCTTATTGTTTTTAGTCAGGTTGGTTACCTTTTCTGTGTTTGGTGAAGAAATTATTTGTTCAGTTTTATCTAAATTGACGATGCTCATTAATGTATCGCTTTCTAACAAATTAGTAATTGATGAATCTTCATTATTACTAACTGAATT
>CAMBBW010000084.1 GCA_945863425.1 Lishizhenia tianjinensis | reverse complement strand
ATCATTTCTTTAAACATTTCTGTTTAATTTTGAACCGGAAAGGTTAAACAAAAAACTGAATATTATGTCAACAGTTGAATTTAATGATGCTTTAGTAAGTATGGAAGATAACTTACAATCCTTTGCTTTGGGTTTTACTAGAAACAAGGAAGACGCACAAGACTTGACTCAGGAAACAATGTTAAAGGCGATAACATATAGAAATTATTACACGCCTCAAACCAATTTTAAGGCTTGGGTTTTTACTATTATGCGTAATATTTTCATCAATCAATACCGTAGAAAAGTAAAATCCGGAACAATTTTCGATAATTCGAAAGATTTATTTTTAATTTCAAATTCTGCCGGTCATAATGAAACTCCACTGGAAATTATTGCTACAAAAAATATTAACAGACAAATAAATTTTTTGAACGAAGAATATAAAGTTCCATTTGAATTGCATTTCCAAGGGTTTAAGTATAAGGAAATTGCGGATCGATTAGGGATTCCGATAGGTACTGTAAAGAGTAGAATTTTTATAGCACGTAAAAAATTAATGGATTTATTGCCAGAATACACGTATCTTGCTAATTAAATGAACAGTAAAATCACCATAATAGGTTCTGGAATTTCTAGCTTAGCAGCGTCATCATTACTCGCAAAAGAAGGTTTTGATGTCACAATATTAGAAAAAAATGAAACGATTGGTGGGAGAGCAAGACAATTTTCAACCGATGGTTTTGTGTTTGATATGGGGCCGAGTTGGTATTGGATGCCCGATGTTTTTGAAAGATATTACAATTTATTCGGCTACAAAACTTCCGATTTTTACGAGTTGAAAAGGCTCGATCCGTCTTATAGAGTTTATTGGAATGATAATTCATATACGAACGTTCCAGCAACAATTGAAGCGATGGAAGCTTGGTTTGAAGAACTTGAACCAGGTAGCTCTGTTCAATTAACAAAGTTTTTAAAAGAAGCTAAATACAAATACGAAGTTGGGATGCAAGAACTTGTATTTAAACCCAGTAGATCTTTATTGGAATTTGCAGACATGCGTATTCTGACAGGTTTGTTTAACATGCATTTATTATCCTCTTTTACAGGATACATTCGAAAATATTTTAAGCATCCAAAAATTCTTTCTCTTTTAGAATTTCCTATTTTGTTTCTTGGCGCCATGCCGAGTGAAACACCAGCTCTTTATTCATTAATGAATTATGCGGACATATCTCTAGGAACATGGTATCCAATGGGAGGAATGCATAAGTTCATTGAAGCATTCGAGAAAATAGCTCTAGAACAAGGAGTGAAATTTAAGACAAATACTGAAGTAACCGGTTTTGAATATGACAACAAAAAAATTACCCGCGTTCAAACCAACCAAGGCGATTTTGAAACCGATATTGTAGTTTCTGGTGCGGATTATCAGCATACCGAAAATAAATTATTGAAAGAAAAATCCAATTACTCAGATGCATATTGGGACAAACGAACAATGGCACCTTCATGTTTGTTGTTTTACATTGGGTTAAATAAACGTGTAGAAAACTTGGAACACCACAATTTATTTTTTGATGAGGATTTCACTAAGCATGCAGAGGAGATCTACAAAGATCCAAAATGGCCTACTTCTCCCCTGTTTTATTTGAGCGTTCCCTCCTTAACAGACAAAAGTGTTGCTCCAGAGGGGCATGAAAATTTATTCTTACTGATTCCAATTGCTCCAGATCTTGAAGATAAAGAAGAAATCAGGGAAAAATATTTTGATCTTCTATTGGATCGTATCGAGAAAAAAACTGGAAATATAATTCGTGATAACATTGTTTACAAACGTTCTTTCTCTATCAAAGACTTTAAGACTGATTACAACGCCTTTAAAGGAAACGCATACGGATTGGCAAATACGCTAAAGCAAACAGCCATTCTTAAACCTTCCTTAAAAAATAAAAAACTAACAAATTTGTATTACACCGGACAACTTACTGTTCCTGGCCCTGGTGTTCCTCCCTCCATAATTTCTGGTGAGGTTGTAGCGAAGGAAATTATACGTGAGCATTCTATTTAATAAGTTTTATGAAACAAATTTTTGATAATCTAAGTCAGGAAATGAGTCGCGTAACAACCCAGCGATATAGTACTTCCTTTTCATTAGGAATTCGATTTTTACATGCCGATTTACACAAACCAATTTATTCAATTTATGGTTTTGTTCGTTTTGCTGATGAAATTGTTGACACGTTTCATGGTTTTGATAAGGCTAAATTATTGGCTGATTTCAAATCTCAAACCTATCAATCTATTAAGGATGGTATTTCATTGAATCCAATTTTGAACAGTTTTCAATGGGCTGTTAATACATACCAAATTCCATTGGATCTTATCGAAACTTTTCTAAAATCTATGGAAATGGATTTAGATAAAAATATGTATGATAAATATAGCTACGAAGAATATATCTTAGGTTCTGCTGAAGTGGTTGGTTTGATGTGTCTTAAAGTTTTTGTTGAAGGAGATTCCCAAGAATATGAGCGACTAAAACCAATGGCAATGAAATTGGGCTCTGCGTTTCAAAAAATAAACTTCCTGCGCGATTTGAAAGATGATTTCCATGACTTAGGCAGAACTTATTTTCCTGGAATTGATTTAAATGATTTTAATTCAGGTGTAAAACAAGAAATTGAAGCAGATATTGAAACAGATTTCACGTTGGGTTATGAAGGTATAAAACAACTTCCGAAAAAAGCTCGGTTTGGTGTTTATGTGGCTTACATCTATTACTACAAATTGTTCAATAAGATCAAAGGAACACCTGCTCACACAATTTTAAACGAACGGATTCGTATTCCAAATAATAAAAAGATACGGATTCTTTTGTCATCCTATGTTCGCCATAACTTGAATTTACTTTAGCAGATGGATCAGGTAATTCTTGTTGATTCGAACGATAATGAGCTCGGAAAAATGGAAAAATTAGAAGCTCATGAAAAAGGGCTTCTACACCGTGCTTTTTCCATTTTTCTTTTCAATTCATCGGGTGAAATGTTAATGCAACAACGTGCAGATTCAAAATACCACTCCCCCGGACTGTGGACAAACGCTTGCTGTAGTCATCCTGCGCCAAATGAAACTGTGATGGATGCCAGTCAAAGAAGATTAGTGGAAGAATTAGGCATCTCAACATTTTTAGTACATACATTTTATTTTGAATATCGCACAGAATTTGAAAATGGTCTAATTGAACATGAACTAGATCATGTATTAGTTGGTTACACCAATGAAAATCCAATTTTAAATGCATCTGAAGCGAAAGCATTTCAATGGATTTCAGTGGAAAATTTATTGCAGGATATGCGAAATTCACCAGAAAAATATACCATTTGGTTCAAAATAATTTTGAATCAACATTTTGAAAAAATTCAAAAAGAACTTTGCCATGCGCGTATGTAGAAAAGCTAATTTTAATGCAGCACACCGTTTGTTTCGTGCTGACTGGACGGATGAAAAAAACCAAACTGTTTTCGGGAAATGTAACAATCCAAATTTTCATGGCCACAATTACACATTAGAGGTATGGATTGATGGAAATATAGATCCTGAGACTGGTTATGTAATTGACCTTAAAATTGTTAAGGATTTAATCAAATCTGAAATTGAGGAGCGCTTTGATCATCGCAACTTAAACTTAGATTGTCCTGAATTTGCTGATTTGATTCCAACAGCAGAAAATATTTCGGTTGTTTGCTTTAATTTATTGCGCACGAAACTAGATAGTAAGTATAGTTTAACTATTCGTCTATGGGAAACAGAAAACAATATTGTGGAATATAGTGGTCAGTAAAAGCATCTGATTTGAAAGAAAACTACTTTCTAATTCTTACATCCATTTTTTTTGACCAAATTTGTTGAAAATAATACCTGTGATAAAATTCATCCTATTTATTTCGATTTATCTTTCTACCTCAGTTTTACTTAGCCAAAAAGGTGACACTTTATTTATTTCATCCATTTATAAAGAAGCACTAACTAAAGGAGAATCATACGAAAATTTACGAAAACTGTGTAAAGATA
The DNA here is from genome assembly GCA_945863425.1 of Lishizhenia tianjinensis. Taxonomy (GTDB): domain Bacteria; phylum Bacteroidota; class Bacteroidia; order Flavobacteriales_D; family Crocinitomicaceae; genus UBA952. The sequence goes on along the minus strand of CAMBBW010000084.1, from coordinate 6,370 downwards.
TCGGCAATCGTTTATCTGGTTCTGCCGCTGCCCAAATGGCCGTTGAATGGGGAAAAAACACGATGATAAATTATGGGTTCGATTCCGTTTATTTACAAAAAATAATGGTTCCTCATTGGGATAGAGGCACTACTGAACGAGCCTGGATACAAGTAGAGAAAGAACAAATTTCCTTGAATATTCTTGCACTCGGTGGGTCTGTTTCAACAAATGGATTAATGAATGGTGATGTTATCGAATTTGCAAGTTTAAATGAATTAAAGAAGGCTACAGCAGCCCAAGTACAAGGTAAAATTGTTTTTATTAATCAACACATGGCTGATGAGGAGATTAATACGTTTAAGGCATATGGTGGATGTAGCTCTATTCGTTTAAAAGGAGCAATTGAAGCCGGTAAATTAGGGGCAAAAGCAGTATTGATTCGTTCATTAGGTCTAGCTATTGATGACCATCCACATACAGGAGTTATGTCTTATGATAGTTCTGTGAAGAAAATTCCAGCCGCTGCGCTATCTACTCAGGATGCTGATTTTTTATCTCTAAAATTAAAATCGAATAAACTAAAAATAACGCTCGAAATGAATTGTAAAACCTTAGAGGACGAGCCATCTTATAATGTTATTGCAGAAATGCGTGGAAATAAGTCTCACAAGGAAATAATCACATTTGGTGGGCACTTAGATTCGTGGGATACTGGCGAAGGGGCGCATGATGATGGTGCTGGTGTAGTACATTGCATGGAAGCATTACGGATTTTAAAAAAGCTAAACTACTCTCCCCAGCATACACTCCGAGTAGTTCTCTTTATGAATGAGGAAAATGGAAACATGGGAGGAAAAGGATATGCCAATTTCTCTTCTGCCCGAGGTGAAAAACAAATAGCAGCCTTAGAAAGTGATCGCGGTGGATTTGCTCCTCGGGGATTCTCGTGCGACGGAAACCCAAATCAAGTTAAATTTCTAGAAACGTTGGCATCATTTTTCAAACCGTATGAATTACATGTTTTCGAAAAAGGATATGGTGGAGTTGATATTGGTCCGCTTAAGAATCAATTTCCAGGTATTCCTTTATTTGGTTTTGTGCCTGATTCACAACGCTATTTTGATTTTCATCACACACCGAATGATGTTTTTGAAAATGTAAATAAAAGAGAACTTGAACTTGGAGCAGCAGCAATAAGTTCGTTTATTTATTTATTGGATCAAAACCTTTGAATTTTAAAGCATCAATATTCGTAATTTTCAATATATATAACCATGACTTTTGATATAGCAATTGTAGGGGGAGGTATTGTAGGGGCAGCTACTTTGTATAAACTCCAGCAAAAAAATCCAAATCTCACCATCGTTCTTCTTGAAAAGGAAAAGGAATTAGCACATCATCAAACGGGTCATAATTCTGGAGTAATTCATTCTGGATTATATTACAAACCAGGTTCATTGAAAGCAAAAAACTGTTTTGATGGCAGACATGAATTAGTCGCATTTGCAAAAGAACATGGTATCAAATATGATATCTGCGGAAAAGTTATTGTTGCAACAGATGCAAAGGAATTACCCAATCTGGATCGAATTTTTGAGAATGGCGTTCAAAACAACATAGAAGGGATTAAGAAAATTACCGCAGAAGAAGTTAAAGAAATTGAACCTTTTGTGGAATGTATTGCAGGCATTTTAGTTCCTTGCACAGGAATTATCGATTTTAGAGAAGCAACAGCAAAAATGGTAGAACTTGCTTTAGCATTGAATAAGGAAAGTGAGATAAGATTGGATACAGAATTCATCAGCGTAGAAAAAACGGCTAACTGCTCAATCATTCAAACAAACAAAGAGCCGATACAAGCTAAGTACATTGTCTATTGTGCTGGTTTACAAGCAGATCGATTAGCAAAAAAAGATGGCGTAAAACTGAAAGAGCAAGTTGTTCCTTTTCGAGGCGATTATTATGAATTAGCGGAACACGCCAAACACAAAGTAAAAAATTTAATTTATCCCGTACCAGATCCTAATTTCCCTTTTTTAGGCGTTCATTTCACTCGTATGGTGGATGGAAGTGTGGAATGCGGACCCAATGCTGTTTTCTCTTTTAAACGCGAAGGATACAACAGAACCGATTTTTCATTGAGAGATACCTGGGAATCATTGACGTATGGAGGAACTTGGAAATTATTTTTAAGTAATATAAAATATGGTATCGATGAATACCGACGAGCATTTTCAAAACGGCTTTTCCTAAAATCTCTACAACGTATGATTCCATCCTTAACCATGGAGGATATTGAACCTGCTAGAGCGGGTGTTAGAGCACAATTATTATCTCAAAACGGAGATACGCGTGACGACTTCAGGATTGAACACCATGGTAATTCTATTCATGTATTAAATGCACCTTCACCAGCCGCAACGGCATCTCTTGCAATAGGAAACTACATTGCAGAGGTTGTTCATGAAAAACTAGATTTATAAAGCAGTGTAGTGGAACATGTTGTTCCTTTTTAGTTGGAGATAATCTCAAATAATTTATCCAAGTTTGGTGAAACAATCACTTCAATTCTTCTGTTTTTCGCTTTATCATTGGCATCTACTGGTAGGAACTCGCTTCTTCCTGCAGCCATTATTTTTTTCGGATTCATTGTTGAATTGGCTAGCATTATTTCAACCACAGAGGTAGCTCTTAAAACAGATAGCTCCCAGTTATTTTTTGGTGAATTTGGACTACTCATCTTGGTGTTATCTGTGTGTCCCTCAACAATTATCTCTAAATCCCCTGTGTTTTCCAGTGCTTTTGATAAGTCAATAATCGCTGATTTTCCACCTGGCTCAATTGCAGTACTTCCCGGATTAAACAATAATTTCGCCTCCAAACTAATATAAATTCTACCATCTTTTTGAACCACAGTTAATCCTTTATTTTCGTAAGCCCTAAGAGCAGCGGCAATCCTATCTTTTAATTCCTTAATACCTCGTTCTTGACGCGCAATAATTTCCTCCAATTCGTTTACTCGTGCTTCTCGTTCAGCTAATAACGCTTGCTTTGCATTCAACTCTTTTTCTAAAGCTGTTAAAGCATCTTCTTTTCGTTGTAACTCAATACTTTTCGCTTCTAATTCAGCCTGAAAAACAGCAGCCTCTTTGGATCCCATTGTCTTTTGATTATCGAATGATTTTTCTAACTCTGCATATTGTTTTTTCATTTTGGCTAATTCCAAATTTGCTGATCTAAATTTCAGCCCATTTGTTGTCGTATCTTTTTTTAATGCTTCAACATCCTTTGTCAGCAGGTCTAATTTCTCTTGTAAAGATTTTGCTTTACCCTCGTAATCAGTACTTTGATTTTTATATTTCTCCAATTCATCAGCACATGATTTTTCACGTGCCAACAAATCCTGGTATTTTTTTACCGGAACACAAGCAACTAGTGCTAAGGTGCTTACTAATCCTAGAACAAAAAGTGACTTTTTCATAATTTTCATATTGAACAACAAAATTCGACAAGATATTCATGCAAATTCAAGCAATATTTAGTAGTTTTAAACACCATTAGTTGAATAACCCGTTGTAACAAAAATTCAATTATTCAGTCTAAATGATAAGCAATAAACAAAAATTAAGAAAAAATGAAAAAAATGAAACTTAGTCTTGCATTTGGACTGTTATTTACTGTCCAATTTTCGCAAGCTCAAACAAAAGAAGAAAACTCAGATAGTACTAAAATTAAACTTGGAAAAGATACAGAATTAATCATCATCGACAATTCCAAAAAAAATAAAGAATACAAACAAAATGATGAAAAATCGGATTCAGAAAAAAAAGAAAAAAATAAACAAGACGAAAATTCTTGGTCAGGAATAGATGTTGGTTTTAATATGTTATTGAATTCATCGAACCAACTTTCTTTTGGTAATACGCCCTATTGGGAAAATGAAATTGGAAGATCGACCTCGTTTCATTTTAACTTATTCAGCCACAAATTCCCAATCGTTAAACAATATGTTGGTTTCGTAACTGGATTTGGTTTCGGAATGAATACTATCGGTATAAATAGAGATTATAGACTACAAACCAATTCGGACAGTACTTATGCCATTTTAATAAACGATTCAACAAACAATGTTCGCGTAAATTCATTGACCATGGGTGTTTTTGAAGTTCCACTATTACTAGAGTTTGCTACCAAAAGAAAAAGAGAACATTCATTTCATTTAGCCGCTGGTGTTATTGGAGGTATTCGTGTCGGATCATCTTATTTCATGCGCGGAAAAAAGAATAATGTAAAATACAGAGAAACCGTAAATGACGATTTTAATATTAATCCGTTCCAGCTCGATGCTACTGTTCGATTGGGTTATGGGGATTTTGGTGCATATGCTTCTTATGGCTTAACAAATTTATTTAAAGGAAACAAAGCTCCACAAATGAGTATATTTCAATTTGGTATCACACTCCATTTTTAATATGATAAAGTGATTATTAAGATCCTCGGCAACCGCGAGGATTTTTTATTTCTAATCAATTTATATCAAAATCAAAGGATTACATTTCTAATTTTCCAAGACGCCTATTTTTATCCCTAATAAGTGTTAAAATTTCACCTCAGACATTACATAAATTCAAGATTGTTTTATTACTTTTAGCAACCTAAAATTAATTATGAAAAATTTAAAAATAAAATTAGTTGCTGTACTAGTATTTGTTGGCATGTTTGCGAGAGCAGACGAAGGAATGTGGTTCTTAATGTTCATCGAAAGATTGAACCAAAGAGACATGCAAAAAATGGGCTTGCAATTAACTGCGGAAGAAATATATAGTATCAATAACCATAGTTTAAAAGATGCTATTGTTCAGTTCAACGGAGGATGTACAGCTGAAATCATTTCCAAAGAAGGATTAATTTTAACGAACCACCATTGCGGTTATGATGCCATTGCTGAGTTATCAACGCCTAAGCAAGATTATTTAACCGATGGTTTTTGGGCAAAAACAAAAGCAGATGAATTAAAACCTAAATCTCTATTTATTCGATTTTTTGTTCGCATGGATGATGTTTCAAAGCGTATTTTAGGAAAAGTCAATGATTCAATGACTGAAGAGGAGCGTGAAAAAGCTATTAATGCGGAAATTGCGTTGATTCAAAAAGAAAACAATGACGGTGGAAAATATACAGTAAGCGTTCGCTCATTTTTTCAAGGAAATGAATTTTATTATTTTGTTTATCAAGATTTCAAAGATGTACGTTTAGTTGGTACGCCACCAAAAAGCATAGGTAAATTTGGTGGTGATACAGACAATTGGGAATGGCCGCGTCATACAGGAGATTTCTCCATGTTTCGAGTTTATGGTGACGCCAATGGAAACCCTGCAGATTATTCAACAGCCAACATTCCATTAAAACCAAAACGTCATCTTTCGGTAAATATGAATGGCGTGAAAGAAGGTGATTTCGCCATGATTTTAGGGTATCCTGGACGAACGAATCGTTGGTTACCTGCAGGAGGAATTGAACAAAATGTAAAGTTCGCTTATCCAGCGTGGGTAGAAGCATCAAAACTGAACATGGATGTAATGAAAAAATACATGGACAAAAATGATGATACTCGACTAGATTATGAATCTAAATATGCAGGTATTGCGAATTACTGGAAAAATCGTCAAGGAATGATTGATGCATTAACGAAAGCAAAAACAGCTGAGTTAAAAAGTAAAAACGAAGCGAAATTTAATAAATGGGCGAATAAAAGAAAAACCAAAGTTAAATACGGTAAGGTAGTTGAAACCATAAACAATTACTACTCAAAAACCAATGAAAAAGCACGACATGATAATTATTTGATGCAAATCTTAAGAGGAAGCAGTTTTGCTGCTATATCTAGAACACTAGGCGCTCAATTAGATGGGTATGCAAAAGCAAACGAAGAGGCTAAAGCGGGACTGAAAGCAGATTTATTGACAAGCGTTGATGAATTCTACAATGAGATCTCCATGGACGTTGAAAAAGATTTATTGGTGAGTCAATTTAACTTGTATGCTAGAAAAGCAGGATATAAACTTAGTCCAACAATCGAACAAATTGGGAGTAAATCAAACAACGATTTTGGGAAATTTATCGATGCCACATTTGAAATGAGCTTGTTCGAATCAGCTGATAAATTAAAAGCATTTATTGAAAACCCGCAAGAAGGCATGATTACCAATGATCCGTTGTTCCAATTATCCTCAGAACTCCTGGCTCATTATAATTCGAAATCAGAAGAATTAACAAAATTACAAGCTGATTATTCCAAATCGTTCAGATTACTTGTAGCAGGATTAAGAGAAGCGAAAATGAGCGCTATCCAATATCCAGATGCAAATAGCACATTGCGTTTAACTTA
>CAMBBW010000083.1 GCA_945863425.1 Lishizhenia tianjinensis | reverse complement strand
GCTTAATGGATCAATAGCCGAAACTGTGATGAAGATGGAGTCATCGACAGAACAACCATTTGCCGAGGCTGTAAGGTACACGTTTTGGGAGAACGAAGGCTGAACCGAGACCGTGTTTGTATTACTTGGATTGGGAATAATTGAAGTTGGCGTCCATGAATAGCTTAGTGAAACAGTTGGATTGAGATTAGTAGCTACAACGGTTGATAAATCACCTGCACAAATTGAATCTAATGCAGTTAATTCAAAGGAAATTGTGGTATAATTAATCTGAACGCTATCCAATAGTGAACACACCCCATTTGTGGCCGAAAAATAATAATAGCCGCTTTGTGGATTGGTTAAATTTAAAGTTGAATCTTGTAGACTGGAATTTAAGGTGTCTAACAAATTTGAATTGGATGACCAAAGAAATTCATTCGCCGTTCCATTGGAATTTCCAACTAATAAAACAGGAACAGTATCACACAATGAAACTAGATCATTCAATGAAGAAGTAACAGCAGGAATAACCTCTATTGAAAAATAAGCGGTGTCTGCAGTCGGGCAATCAGGATCAGCAATTAATAAACTAATTGTATATATCCCTGCTGAAGAATACGTTACGCTAGGCTCAAAATTAACAGAGTCTAATTCGCCATTGCCAAAATCCCAAAGAAAATAGTTTGAAAAAACAGAAGTGTTTTCAAAACCGATTGTTAAGGGTCCACATCCAAGTGTATCAGAAGGTGTAAAACTGGCCTGTGAAGGGGCGTCAAAAACAACAACCGTACTATCTGCGGCAGAACATAACCCGTTTGAAGCTTGAATATAATAGGACCCAGCGCTAGAAACTATAATATTAGAATCAATAGGATTATTTAACGGATTGCTAAAGTCAGGACTTGCTGACCAAATAAAACTATTTGCAGTGCCGTCTGAGTCTGCCACAAGATTAAAAGGATTAGAATTACATAGGAATATATTTTGCGGCAAATTAATAGTAATAGGATCAACTACTTGAATGGTGATTTGGGCTGTATCGGTTAATTGACACACGCTGTCAGTAACATATAAAAACACGGAATACACTCCAGCTGAATCAAATGTGATTACCGGATTAAAGGTAGAAGTATCCGTATTTCCATTCCCAAAATCCCATAAATAGGTATCGTCGTCCGTTGAAAAATTATCAAAGGTTACCGTGAAATTGGCACATCCAATGGTTTGGTCTGCACTAAAATTGGCAATGGGAATAACTTCAGTGCTGAACTTGTAAATAATATTATTACAATTCGAGCTATTATTCGAATTTGACCATGCATTTGTAGTAGTTGGAAAATCAGAAAAACCACCGCAACCACCGCATACAGATTGGTAAACAATCCCATTTTTATCAAAGCGAGAAGTGCCACCATCTACGTGTTCTTGGGCCTGATTTCCTCCCAAATAGGTGGCATAAAGCAGACTATTAAAATCACCTTTAAGCACAAATAAATAGAAATCAAATCCATTTGGGGAATTCGGCTGAAAGGCATCAAGGGTTACTGGCATGCCTGAGAGTGGAGCTGCTTGCAAAATATTAGCGCCCCATCCAGAAACATAAATATTTCCGCAAACATCTACTAAAAATGCAGCTGGCGAAATGTGAATGGAAGATGATCCATTTCCAAAACGAGTAGATGCTAAATTTGAAGTTAGTCCTGGATTCAATTTTAGAATGAAATTACTACTAGCGCCATTTGAGTATGCGGCATTAACAATAGGAAATTGGCCACCAATGGATTGACCTAGTAAGAACACATTATTCATTCGGTCAATTTCCACGAAGAAAACTTGATCGTATTGTGTTTTTCCAACATAGCTGGCTTGAGTGATCGAATTACCGCTTGGAGTTAGTTTTGTAACAAATCCATCTGTAATCCCTCCTCCATAATTCGGTTGCCAACCTCCAGCTGTACCTAATAAATTACTGGATTTTGTGCCTCCTGCAAAGACAATGTTTTGATTCCCATCTACTTTCACAGAAAAACAAGCATCATCGTCTGAACCACCATAATAGGTAGAAAACATCAAATTTTGAAAATCAGATGAGAGTTTGAAAACAACACCGTCTTGTCCGCCGGAATTCGTGTTTTGAACGGCACCTTGAGTTGGAAAATCAGTTGATTTAGTACTCGATGCAATTAAAACATTGTTAGACGCATCCAACATTATTTCTCCGCGAGACTGATCCCCATAATTAGAATTTAGTCCCGTATAACTTGCCACAGAATTGTAAGGTAGCGCTGCCACATTATAGCTAATCCCATCATTTCCAGAACCACCAACAAAGGTAGACCCTAATAAGGAATGACCATCTGAACTGATTTTGGAAACGTAAATATCAGTACCTAAATTTTGAAAAGATAACCCATTGAAATAGAAATTAGCATTTTCAAGCCCACCTCCATTGTGTGTAGAATCATAGGCTCCTGCAGTGATTGGAAAATCGTAGCTTGAAGTTGCTCCAAAAACGTACAGGTTATCATTAGCGTCACAAATTAAACTGTTAGCTGTTTCAGCACCAGAAATGTTGTCGCCCCCGCCTAAAAAAGTTCCCCAAAGCATCTGAGTTCCATCTGCAGAATACTTCGAGAGAAACACATCAGTTATTCCATAATTGCCATTGAAAACAGTAAAGTTTGAATTGATGTCGAATGCTAAGGTATCCGGATTGGGGTAGTCATTTCCATAAACCGTTCCACCCGAATAAGCTGATCCATCATGACCATAAGTAGCTGTCATCCCGAAATTATCAGAATTTGCACCATCATAGGTTGCAAAGATTAGTGTTGGATCAATAACTAAAGAATAATTGGAATTATATTTTCCTAATTTGAAAGAAACCGATCCTGCTGATAACTCAAAATCGCATTCAACTTGTATTTCTTTTCCATGAATCATTTGATAAGCGTAAGGCTTTTTTTCAATCACTTTTCCTAACTCCGTTTCAAGAATGAGGTTGCCACTTGAATCTACAAACATGTGTTTTTGTCCCGCATAATTGAGTTGAATACTCCCGGGAGAAATAGCCGGTTTTACATGAAATTCATATTTAACCTCGTCACCGTGTGTTTTAAGTTTGTAATCTATTCCCGCATAAATTTCTTTTAGAACCACTTCCGTGTATCCATGTACATCTGAAGCCCATTTTGAACGATCCTTGCCTTTGAAAAAGTTGTAATAGAATTTCGATTTACCAACCTTTTCAATGTTCGAAACAAAATTGGCACCTTCAAAATTAACATGAATTACTGTTTGACTAACCTCTTCACTTTGAAACGAAGGGTTTTGCATGGCATGAGCTTTTTGCATAGCGGAATAATCCTGCAGGTGATAAACCATTTTATGTTGTTGCAACCAAACCTTCCCCCCGGTCATGTTGGTTCTATATAAAACAGCTTCAGGCCATTGGCCTTTATTTTCAATTAGTACCTTTTGGTCTTTCGATTGATTGGTGTGGGGAGAATGGGTATTCTTGGTGTTCAAAAACGGTTGAGTATGACTCAATGAAAAACAAGCTGTAAATAGGAGAAATAAAACGATTTTTAACATTACTCGAATTAATTTTCAACTAAGATACTTATATTTCAAGTAAATGAAAAATTGTGATTTGAAGTTCGCTAAAAAGGACTTATTTAATTTGTACGCCTCTTGAAGAATAGAGTCCAACCGTGTTGCTTTTAGATCGATTTAATGCAAATGAAAAAACGCTTCCTTTATCAACTTGACTTTTTACAGTAACCGATTGCCCGTGAGCTTCTAATATATGTTTTACAATTGCTAAACCTAAACCAGAGCCTCCTTCATTTCGGTTTCTACTTTTCTCTACACGGTAAAAACGTTCAAACAATCGATTAAGGTGAACGTCTTCAATGCCAGGACCGTCATCGGCAACAGTTACCAATACGAGATTATCAACATTTTCCACCGAAATTAGTGTGTTGCCGTTACTATTTCCGTAAAAAATTGAGTTTCCGATAAGATTCGTAAGTACTTGAGCTATTTTATGTTTATCGGCCTCAACAATTACATTGTTTTCCCTGTTTATCTTTAGTGATATATTTTTTTCTTTGGCTAATTTCTCTAATGATTCTATAATATCATGAATTAATTCGATTAAATCGAAAGGACGAATTTCTAGTTTCAGTGAATCAGCTTCTATTTTTGTTATTTGATCCAAATCATCAATAATACTGACCATTCGATCGGTTACTTTTGATGCTCTTTCTAAAAACAATTTATTTACTTTTGGGTCGTCAATGCCCCCGTCCAATAAGGTTAAAATATATCCTTGAATAGAAAATATTGGGGTTTTTAGCTCATGTGATAAATTTCCTAAAAATTCACGACGAAATGCTTCTTGTTCTTTGAGTTTGTCGATTTCTTTGATTTTTTCACTTTCCCACCCTTCTATTTCCAACTCCACTGAATCGATTAATACATCTGTTGTTTGGTTGAGATTTTTAATTGGGTGATCATTAGATATAGCAAATACATTTTTCAAAATCAAATCTAACCGCGATTTCACCAAACGAAAAATGAAAAAACGAAAAATAAAATAAGAAAAAAGCCCTACCAAAATGTAAAGGCCTAGTATAATAATCCAATATAAAACTGGGAAAATAAAATGTAAACAACTTAAAACAACCAGACAAAAAATAGAAATAGAAAGACTTCCAATAATTATACTGACACTTGGTTTTATGATTTTCATTACTCACTAAAAGTATATCCGACACCTTTTACGGTACGAATATACGCATCTCCTAGCTTTTCTCGCAATTTTCGAATATGAACATCAATGGTGCGCTCACCAACAATCGTGTCATTTCCCCAAACGATACTCAAAATTTGGTCTCTATTGAAAACTTTTCCCGGTCTGCTGGATAATAACTCTAATAGTTCGAATTCTTTTTTCGGCAAGATAATTTTTTTTCCTTCTAATTGTATTGAAAACTTTTCTCGATCGATAACCAAATTGTTTGATGGTGTTGGATTAAGAGGGGTGCTTTTGTTCAATCTTCGCAAAAGAGATTCAACTTTACTCAACAAAAGGCGCGGTCGAATTGGTTTGGTTATGTAATCATCAGCACCTGCTTCAAAACCTGCAATTTGAGCATAATCTTCTGAGCGTGACGTTAAAAAAGTAATGATTGGTTGATTTAAATGCAAGTCTTTTCGAATCACCTGACAAACTTCTATGCCATCCATCTTTGGCATCATTACGTCAAGAATGATGAGTGATGGTTGTATTTGTTGAGTTAACAATACTCCTTCTTCTCCATTTGCTGCGGTAAATACTTTGTATCCTTCTTTTTTTAGATTATAGGATAAGAACTCTAGAATATCTGGTTCATCATCAACAATCAAAATAGTGTGTCCTTTATAATTTTCCATAGCTTTTAAATATAAAAGAGCCGAGTAGAAATCTACTCAGCTCTTAATGAAATATCAAGGAATTATTTTCTTACGATAACTTTTCTTGAAACGATGTTATTGTTTGAAGTCAATTTTAATGTATACATTCCATTGCTGATTGAAGATAGATTCAACCCTAATTCATTTAATCCTAAGGATTGAACAGTTTCTGAAACTACTGTGCGACCAAATGCATCTATTAAAGAGATTTCAATTGAATTACCTAATTGGTTGTCAAAAGATACAGTGATAGACTCGGAAGCAGGGTTTGGATACACATTAATGTTTCCAAATCCAATCATTTCTTCAACACTTACCGTGATAGCAACAGTTAATACAGTTGTATCCGTACAATTTCCGTTAATTGCTGTAAGCACAACAGAGTAATCTCCATTTGAAGCAAAGGCGTGAACTGGAGCAGCTGCAGATGAATTTGAGAAATCACCGAAATCCCAAGAGTAACTTGTCGCACCTGTAGATGTATTCGTGAAAGTAGCAACATTACCACTCGCTGTGTATGCTCCTTGAGCAGATGGAGTTTGTGTGAATGTTACCGTAACTGGAGCCGAAGCGCCAATACCCGCACATGCATCCGCGTTTGTTGTTGTAACAGTAACTGTTCCTGTAGCAGACACTTGAATTGTTTGCGTTGTTGCACCCGTAGACCATGCATAAGAATCAGCTGCAGTTGATGTTAATGTAACTATTTCTCCAGAACATGCTTGCGTTGCACTTGCCGTAACTGTTGGCGTAACAGTATTGAAAGTAAGAGAGATTGGACTCGATGTCCCTACACCATTACATGCATTAGTGTTCGTTGTTGTTACTGTAAAATTACCGCTTGCATTGACAGTTATAGACTGTGTTGTTCCTCCATTAGACCACAAATAAGTATCTGAAGTTGTTGAGGTTAGAGTGATTGAATCACCTGTACACGCTTGTAATGAAGAAGCAGAAACGGAAGGAGCAGGGGAGTTATTTACGTTAACAGTAACAGGATTAGAAACATTAGAACATCCATCGGTATTAGTAACAGTAACCGTATAAATACCAGAGTTAATCACTGTTATTGTTTGCGCTGAACTACCATTTGACCATGCATTTCCAGTTGTAGATGAAGACGTTAAGTCAACACTTCCCCCTTGACAAAAATTTAAAGCCCCCGTATAATTGATAACAGCTGTAGGATTTGCATTTACAGTAATTGTCAAGTTTGTGTTTGTCGCACATTGACCTGCGTTTGGAGTAAATGTATACAACGTTGTTTGCGTGTTGTCTATTGCTGGACTCCAAATTCCCGCCACACTATTTAATGAACTAGTTGGTAATGCATTTAAATTTGCTCCTGAACAGATCGGAGAAACTTGAGAAAAGAAAGGAGTAACATTTTGCTGTACAACCACTATTGATGCAGCAGATATATCAGAACAGTTGTTTGAATTAGTAACTGTTACAGTGTAATTTCCTGCAGTAGTTACAGTTATTGATTGATTTGTAGATCCATTAGACCATGCATAGCTCGTAGCTGATGGAGCAGAAAGAGTTACTCCTGATCCCTCACAAAATGTAAGCGGACCGTTTGCTGAAATTGTTGGAATACCAGGTGCAGCATTTACCAAAACAGTTATTGCTACTCGTGGACTTTCATCTCCTGCTGAATTCTTTTGACTAACATAATAATTAAACGTGCCAGCCGCAGCCGTACTTGGGGTTGGTGCACTTGTTGATGCAGTTCCACCTGTTGCCACTGTATACCAAGCCAATGAGTTTCCTGAAGACGCAGTTGCTGTTAACGCAGAAGCTGAGGCTCCTTGGCAATAGGTAAAAGAATTTGTTGCAACTGTTGGCGCAACAACACTAAAGAATTTTGGATCTAAAAAGTTCGCTCCTGTACCAGCAACAGATCCATTACCCAAACGAGCATCTGGAGTTGTTCCCATAGCAGTAAAAATGTTTACCCAGTTTACTTGTGCTAAAGTAGAAGTTGAATCATTATTGTCAGTTCCCCACCATGATTGATACCATGCTGTTGTCGCTGGAGATGCAACTTGTGTGTTTGTGTTATTTGCTAACCATGACGGTGTTGCAAAATTTGTCAAAATATTATTAGCAAACACCAAAGTATCTCCATTTAAATTATTCACAACAGCAGCTCCTTCGCAATACAAACCTTTTTCAAAACCTGTTGCTATTGAATTTAAAACGGAAGTTGCCGTATTTCTTCTCAAACGAAATGCACGTTCGTGTTTTTCTCCTACTGGAAGAGTTACCGTTCCATTTCCTTTAGCCCCAACTAAGGTAACATTGGAAAAAATTGGTCTTGTTTTAGGTTGCCCTACAGAACCTGCCGCGTCGTTGTCTGATTCAAAACCATTTGAATCACCAATAGCATCTGAAAGGTCTTTATCGCGAATAATTAAACCGAACTGGACTTTTCCTCTAAAACCATAATCTGTATCAAAGTCATCATCTACAGCTCTGTATGAAATAATATGCTTGCAATTTACAGTACCTCCAAACCATTCAAAAGAATCATCACCAGATAAAGTTACTTGAACATAATCTACAGTAGTTCCTGAACCAACAGAACCAAAAGTTATTCCATTAATCTCTTTATTCAGCTCCAATGCAATCCCTGCAAATTCAATACGAACATACTTAATTGTTCCTGAATTGTCCGTGTCAAAAGACCCTCCATATTGCGTGTCTGTAGTTGGAGCAATTCCTTCAATATTAGCCACACCACCTGGTTGATTGTTTCGTGCTAAACCCAATAGAACAATTCCACCCCAATCTCCAGGAGCACGCAATCCAACCCCTTGATTAGATGTAAATACAATTGGTTGAGAAACTGTTCCAATTGCATTTAATTTTGCACCTCTTGTTATGATAAGCGATCCTTGTGTTGCCTTATCTCCTAAGATTATTGTTCCCGGTTGAATCGTAAGTGTTGCATTGTTTTTTACATAAACTTTATTTTGCAATAAAACAACACCAGACCAAGTTGTGCTAGCAGTAATATCAGCAGATACAGTCAATGTTGCTGTGGAAGGATATGCTGTGTTTTGTGGATCAAAATTTGACCATCCGCTTGTCCAATCAGTAGCTGGCGTGTTGTCCGTTACTGGAAAGGCTCCTTTGTAATTCGTTGTTGTCCAAAAAGCATCTTGAGCGTTCAACCCCATGGTTAAACATGCCGAGACAAGAGATAAATAAATTTTTTTCATTTTATTAGATTTAATTGCCACAAATTTCCCCTCTTTAAGCGAGCCCGGCGTTATGCAATTCTTAAATGTTATTTAATTGATTATTAACCAAAAGAAACATTAAATTAACAATGGGAAAAGTGAAACTCCTTAAAACAAAAACACCGGCAATAAATGGCCTGTTAATACCAATACTAAATAACCAGATTTAAGAGAAACAAATGTTAAGAAACTACGTTAAACAAACATAGTCACTTCTCCTGGCGAATAATGCTTAGAAGTTATATTTTAAACTCAGAGATAATGTTTGTCCAAAAGTGATTTGTTGCCACGTATTATCTACTGTTGCATCATACTTTTTATTTTTGTTAATGTCTTGAAAGAAAACAAGATCTTGTGCTAGCAAATCTTTCACATTTAACTTGATTTCAAATTTGTCTTTGAAATTTTTCACAAGCTGCAAGTCAATTACATGTCTTCTGTTTTCCCATACACTAGGCTCTTGAACACTTCCTGCAATTGCAATACGTTGACCAACAACATTATAAGAGGCATTAAATGAAATCTGTGTTCGAGGCTCAGTGAAATAAATTCCGGCATTAATAAGATACGGCGATTGTCCTTGCAAAGGCCTTCCAACGTATTCCGCTTGACCCACAAAATCACTTAAGTCCACTTTAGATCGTATTAAAGCGGCATTTGTATAAAGGGTAAAGTTCTTCCAAAAAGAGCTAGTGTCTGTTGGTGTGATAAATCCTAAATTTACTCTATACTCCAATTCAGTACCATAAGCCTGTACATTTCCAACATTATCGTAATACAATTCAGGTGTTCCACTCGTACCTGTTCTTAACAATAATTCAATTGGATTAAAAAATTGTTTGTAGAATCCGGATACACTTATCACTTGACCCTTACCTGGAAAATATTCTGCCCTAAAGTCGTAGTTATTAATTTTTGCTCGCTTTAATTTAGGGTCTCCTGAAGTAAGGTTATCATTCACGAAGTTGTAAAAGATAAACGGTGCTAATTCTCTAAACTCAGGTCGTGAAACTGTTTGAGAGGCACTAAATCGCAAATTTAATTTTTTTACAGGTGAATAAACCAAATTTATTGAAGGCAATACGTCCATAACGGTGGTATCCAAATCCTGAGGTAAATTTGAGCCAAATTCAATGTAATGAAACTTTTGATTATATGATTCAAAACGCGCTCCGGCAATGATTCTTAACTTTTCTGATAACTTTGAATCAACCATAGCAAATGCCGCATTCAAAAATGAGGACGCCTGATAACTGTCATCTACATTTGTTCCTTCTTCTAATTTAAATCCACCACTTCCATCAGCCATTAAGCCCATGTTTTCAGGAGCAAAAATTTTATCCGGAGATAATAACAAAAGGCTTGAATTAAATGTAGCCGGACCTGCGGGATCATACATCGAAAAACCTAGATTTCGAGAAGCAAACGATCTGGTTCGAAATTGATGCATGCCTCCAACTTTTATGTCGTTTTTGGTTTTTCCCCAAGTAAACATTTTTGAAAAATCGTACCGCGAATTGATGTTTTTCTCATTCAATGTGGACCAAAACATATTACCTGCACCGAGTGTACTAATGTCATTTTGTTGTATGATAGCAAAGTAGGGATCAGTTGTTTCCGTTTGTTGATAAACCGTTCTTCTCAAATTAGGAATATCTCTTTTAACATTACTAAAGCCTAGAACCCAATTAAATTTCAATTGACTTCGATTCTCATGTGAACCAATTAATTGCCCAGTATACAGGTTGTTTTGTGTATACCACATATTCGTTGAACGTTCATTGTTATTATCTCCAGTTATATCACGATTTCCTTGTCTAACATTCACTTTATCATCAGAATTTACCGTATATAAATTTTTAAATTGAAGGGTGTTTTTTCGTCCATACGAGTATTTAAAATTGGCCATAGCACTGCTAACCACACTGTTGGTGTAAACCGTATCTGTTAAATCATTTGTCTTTATAGTCCCTGCTGCTTGTTCCTCAAATTCTTTCCGGTTTATTTGATTAATGGAAAAATTATTTTGATAACTGTATGCCAAAACATATCCTAGTTGAGAAGAATCTTTTAGATTAATGG
>CAMBBW010000082.1 GCA_945863425.1 Lishizhenia tianjinensis | reverse complement strand
TTGAAGGAAGTATATGGAATATGGGTGATTCATTAACAACACGCGGATTAAACCCTTCTTTTTTTATTCCATTACCTGGTTTATCAGCACTGTTTTCATCTCAAAAAACCTACTCGATATATGGATTAAATGCAAATTTGAATTTTTTTAAAACGTATTTTTTGTATGGCCAAGTTGCATTTGGTCGGAGGAAGAATCAATTTGCGTATCAAATAGGAGGTAAGGCTATTTCATGTTTTGGTATAAAAAAATTAATGATTCAATTGGAATTTAATGGAGCAATCAATGATATGTATACGTCTCTGCAATCTCGATTAGATTACAGCAACTACAATTTACCGATTGCCCACATAAAAGCAACTAATTTTAATGAACTATTGTTTCGAACAAATTGGGCATATAAGAAATTTTACATCGATTTTAAAAGTAGTAATTTCATCCTAACTAAATACAATGAGGACGCATTACAGCCTATTCAACTATTACCGACATTGAGAAATGGCGTTGTCCTGAATCAGAAATTAGAAACGGGATTACGGATCAATCAAACCTTAAATTTTTCGGTTTTTAGTTCAATTCTTTGGCGCAAAGAGATGCTTGATGTTGTTCAAACTAATTTTTTGTTTCAAGTTGGATTTCGAACCGGATTAATGAGTCAAACAAATGATTATTAGGGTTTTATCATTTATTTTTTTATTCAGTATTTCTTGTTTTGGGCAAGGAAAGATAGGGCGTCTCATTGAGGAATTACCGTTTGATACGATTCAAGCAAGGCCTTTTGAAAATCATTCATCCATTTGGCCAAAGATAATACGCGATTCCTCATTTAAAAAGTGTCTGGGTTTTTTTCCTATGGTTGATAATTCAGTTGGGTATGACCAAAATTCTGCATTGTCAACCTATTCTAGACTCGGTTTAGGCGTACAAGCCGATTTGAAAATTTCACCGAAATGGTACGCGAGAATAGGATATAATTTCGCCTCTCTTTCAAATGACACCAATTATTTGGATACAAGAGCCTATTTTTATACGCGAAAACAAGGTAAAATCCCTCTTTCGCACAATTTATTGGGTAGAATATCGTACACGCCCAATCCTATTTTTAATTTTCAAGCCGGTATCGATCGTAATTTTATTGGCGAAGGTAATCGTTCGTTATTTTTGAGTGATTATGGCAAAGCGTATCCATTTGCTCAAATTAGAGCAAGGTTTTGGCATGTAGAGTACTTGGTAATGTATCAGTTTTTTAATGAAGAATTCAATCAAAATCAACGATCAAAATATGGTGCGATGCATTACCTAAGTTGGAACGTCACGAAATGGTTGAATGTTGGGGTTTTTGAAACAGTTGTTTTTCAACCGAAAGATACTTTATTGAATAGAGGGTATGAGCTTGAATATTTAAATCCCGTTATTTTTTATCGTCCACAAGAATATGCGATTGGATCATCTGATAATGTGCTTTTGGGATTATCACTTTCAGCTAAATGGAAAAAACAAACTATTTATGGACAACTAATACTAGACGAATTTCTGCTCTCAGAAATAAAAGCACGTTCAGGTTGGTGGGCCAATAAATATGGCGGGCAAATAGGCCTAAAAGGAAGATTTGAATGCAAGAAGGAAAAATTCTTTTATCGTATTGAAGGGAATGCTGTTAGACCTTACACTTACTCACATTTGAATGGCTTGCAAAATTATGGAAATGCCGGGTATACATTGGCGCATCCTTATGGGGGTAATTTTGCGGAAATCTTAGGCGAATTAAAATGGCAAAAAAAGAATTGGCTTGTTAAAACCTTTGTTTCATATGGTGTTCAGGGACTTGACAAGAATGGAAAAAGTTATGGTGGGGATATCTATCAACCGTATACCAATAGACCAAATGATTATCAGAATGAAATTGGTCAAGGTTTGAAAAACAACTTTGTCAGAAATCAATGGTATGTTTGCTATACAATGCAAGGAATTCATCAGGTATTTGCAGAGATAAATTTGCGTTATGACTCAGCGTATTCACGATTTTCCTTGCTCCCGTTAATAGGGGTTAGGTCCAATCTATGGAACGATTATAGGAATTATTAATTAGTAAAAGTAACATACGCCAAAAGGAATATACCAACTATGAGGCCTAAATAAAAAGTGGTTTTTTTTTGGGTCTTATTATGTAATTGTACGATATCATTTTGTTCTTCATTGAAGTAGTTACTAATTGGCTTTAATTCCATTACTTTTCTATATCCAGCAAAGTAAAGAACGCTATATAAAATGATAAAAAGTATAAAGAGTTTAGTACTTAATAATGCTGCAATAATTGAAAACACAAAAGTTAAAAGTACATTGATACCGTTATAATAGAATAGTACATCTTTATGATATTCAAATTGAATTGGATTTAAGTTTTCTTTTCTTGAAATCAAAAAAAGTTGAATTATTACGAAAGTCATCAAAAGTGGAATAATACCAGTTGAAAAAATAGTTGCTAAGAAGTTAGCCTCGAAAATATCTAGCTCATTTAGTTGCTTTGTCCCGGAAGTCAAGTATTTTATTTCTTTCACATGATTAAGAGATACAGTATCCCAATCAATAAAAAAACTATTTACAAGAACAAAATAACTACAAATTGTAACTAAGAATTTAACTGGGTTTACATAGGTTAAGTCATTTTTAGCGGACGCTTCTACAACCATTTTAGGATTCTTAAGAAGGTCAATTAATGTCCGAATGAATCCGCTTTCATACCCAATTCCTTCCTTGACTAATCCTAAGAAAAACTTCTTATTCATTGAAAGGATTTTATTTGATTGGCAAAGAGAAATTGCTTAAATCAATCTCGTATAAGTCGTAATTGGCTTTTTCGTTTTTTGTGTTTACAGAAGCAACAAAACCTTTTTTAAATTCTGGACTATAATAAAAATGGCTGTCATCCGATACAGAATTAACAATCGAACCCAGATTTATGGGTTGTCCAAAAACTCCCGCTTTAATTTCAGAAACATAAATGTCTAAACCACCCATTCCAGGTAAGCCATCAGAGCTAAAAAACAAGAATTTACCATCTGGAGTAATATAGGGTGTGGTTTCGCGACCTACGGTATTAATAAAGTCTGGTAACACTTCAGCTTTTCCCCAAGCGCTGCCTACTTTTTGAACTCTATATAGATCAGTAGATTTTTTATCACCTTTACGATCTGATACAAAATACATTGTTTTGCGATCAGAAGTCATTGTCGCTGAACCATCGTAATATGAAGAATTAATTGATTTGTTTTCAATCGGTTTTGGAGAACCCCATTTGCCAGTTGAAGTACTAATCGACAACTCAAAAATATCCGAACTAGAAGTGGTTTTTTGCTCGAGCGCCTCGTTGTTAATAGTCATTAGGGCATACTTTCCATCTCGAGAAACATAAGTTAGCGCATCAAATCCTTTCGTATTCCATTTTAATGCATTTGTGATACTATCCCAATCTTTCGTTTCTGAATTCCACTTTGCCTCATAAATATCCTCAAAATAATCTTGGTCGTCTGTATTCATGGTTCGACCTTTAGTATCTGATTTTCTTGCTGTAAAATAAAGCACTTGCCCACTGTCCGCTAAAATGGGTCCATATTCCGCATAATTTGAATTAACTGATCTACTTAATATCGATTTTTTTATTGATTTATCATTTAGCAATTCCTTTTTAGCAAATTCTACTTGTTGAATTCGTAATGGTATTTGAAATTCCTTTTTCAACGAACTCGGTAATTTTAATTCAGCTTTTTTATAAAAAACAAGAGCCGTATCTAAATTCCCCATTCGATGGTTCACTTTTGCATAATGCTCATAAAAATCTGCATTTGGCTTCCCGTTTGATAGTTTTAAGGCCGCTTTTGCTTGCGCTAATGCTAACGAAAAATAATTTAACTCATAATTGGTTAAACTAATATAAAACACAATTTTCCAATTAGAAGGATCTTTAATTGCAGCGTCCTTAAATTTGGACAAGGCTTCCTTGTTTTGACCCATATTAAAAAATTCTAACCCATCTTCGTAGAGTTTTAAGGCCAGAGCTTTGTTTATTAAATTAGTCGAGCTGTCAATAGGTTCTTTACTAGTTGTTGTCGCTTTCAAAGAACCGAAGCTTGCGATTACTACAAGCAAGGTTAAAAAGGATTTATTCATACAATTTTTTTCAGTTAAGTAAAGATAACATTTTTTGTATTTCAATTACTTTCAAGTTCTAAAACTCCCTCTAAAAATTTGATTGCAAGGTTTATTTCCTTATCTTATTTGTTGAAAACGGAATATTTCATGGCTGTCCAACTAAATGAAAACTCAAGTGAACCACCATACCCATTGCGTAATTTGGTTAACAACATGTCATAAGAAACACCAAATTTGAATCCGCCGAAATCGAGTGAAACACCGGGGATTAGCACACCAGTTGATTGATAAAAAGCACCAAAACCAAGATAAGAATCTTGTTTGGTTTTTGTTATTTTTGAACCTTCTGTTACAAGGGTTTTGTAGTAAATTCCACCAACAATTTCATTGTGTTTGCCTTGTTTAGCCTGTAAGTAACAAAAATCTAATGCTGCCCGAGATGACACTGTGTAAGTGATTTTTGAATTGAAAACAAATTTAATATCTAGTTTATCAGTTGTTATCGCGTTATACCGAAGTTTGGGTCGGTTCAGATGAAAAAATGCAAACCCACTTTCTACTGAAACCGTATTTTCACGAACTACTTTGTTTTGTTTTTGTCCATATTGATAATTTATTCCTGCAGAAGCATCTAAATATCCAAAAGTAGTCATGCTGTTTT
The DNA here is from genome assembly GCA_945863425.1 of Lishizhenia tianjinensis. Taxonomy (GTDB): domain Bacteria; phylum Bacteroidota; class Bacteroidia; order Flavobacteriales_D; family Crocinitomicaceae; genus UBA952. The sequence continues at coordinate 5,983 of CAMBBW010000082.1, read as the reverse complement.
CTTCTCCTGTTGGTATTGTTGGATCAATAGCTGTTCCATTCCATTGACTCAAAAAAGTCACTCTTGATAAATCTGCTGAGCGATTTGTATATGCCGTTTGAATACCTGCAGAAAGTAAATTTTGCTTATTTAAGGGGACTATTCCCGCGAAATTAATTGCTCCAGTTTTGTTTCCAAAACGTGAGTCACCACCAATATCATTAAGTAAAAGAACTCCAATTCCCACGTAAGATTTTTCATCTCGAATGCCTTTGCCGATTGTGAATTCGCCGGAAGCTAGGGATGTCATAAACTGCGTACCTGCACCAATCCATTGATTTCTGTGCGATACGGAAAAACGTTCATACCCATTAAACATACCGGTAGCAGCTGGGTTGTAAAGCATTGTATTTCGATTGATCTGTGAGAAGTGATAATCTTGCGATAAGCCCGAATTTACAAAAACGAATAGTGACACTATTGAAAATAAGTAACGCATAGAATTATCGTATCAAAGTAATATTTCCTGTCCTTGTTTCAGATGTCCCATTCACATATTCTACTTGTGCTTGATAGGCATATATCCCAGCATTACAATCTTTCGTTTTATATGTGCCATCCCAGGAAAATTGCTTATTTGTAGTTTGAAGTATTGTATTGCCCCAGCGATCGAAAATGGTGAATTGAATTGATTTAACATTCTTTCCTGCAATAATTGAGTAGAATTCATTATTTACATTTCCAACTCCATCTGGCGAAAAAGCAGTGGGAATATGTATACCGTCTGCACAATCTGGTGAATCATTTAAAGGACTGCAAGGGTCACATGGATTTGAACCATTATTTATTTCGATTCCATCGCTCAATCCGTCACCATCGGTATCAAACAAAGTTGGATCTGTACATAATGTTGCTTCTTGGGGATCAGGCAATCCGTCACCATCTGTATCTATTTGACAATCTGCACTACTATCATCAGGGTCACATGGATTCAAAGGGTCAGACCCATTGGTTATTTCCGTACCATCAATAATTCCATCACCATCGGTATCAGGATTTGTTGGGTTTGTTCCGGAAGCAGCTTCTTCCGTATTGGTTAACCCATCGCTATCTTGGTCACAAGGTCCAGCATTTGGATTTGGATCGCAAGGATCTAACGGATCAGAGCCGCCAGTATTTTCATTAACATTCGTGATTCCATCTCCATCCGTATCTGCAGTTGGATCATCTACAATAAATACAGCCACTATATTTTCAATACCGGAAATATTAATGAAGTTTGTATCTGAAATGATGGGTAATCCCATTGGGCCGATCGTATACTCCCAATGATCAAAGATAAAACCAGGAAGTGCTTTTGCTATTAAATTGGTTTGTATTCCGCCATAATAACTAGCGTTCCAAGGATAATTAGGCGCCCAAATTGAATTGACTTTAATTTCTCCGGAATTTACAGGGCTAACGTTGAATGTTACATTGAAAGGACCAGCTAACGAATAACAATCAATCATACCCGCAGTTAATGCTGTACATCTTGTATTAATAAAGTTCCTTAGCGTAGTAACTTTATTTTGCCAATCTGCATAAGTTCCACCCCATTTTTGACATTGGCCGGTCATTTCCGGGGCAATTTCATTCACCATACTGTCAAGCAACGGAATCAAGTAGTTACAAGAAAAATAGGTATTTGCTAAATCGGCATAGCGTGTAATGTAATATTGTTCTACTTGGGGATTTTCTGCTATTAATTTTTCTAATATTTCTGTATGACCTTGTCCACCTGGATTAGGTAGGTTTTCAACATTGCAAGGGTCTGCATTTGCTGAGTTGTCGGGGATTCCAGTATAATTCACGTAATGTCCGAAAGTAGCATCCATGTCCCACAAAGTATAACGCCATTTTTTCTTATCACCAAGAGTATCCGTTCCATGCCACCAAGCTGTGTTCCAATTCAACCAATCTTGATTTACAACAAAAGAATTGAACATAAAATAATCACACAATGATTCCCAATTTAAAAGACTGTCAACATATGCAAAATTAGTAGCATTGCCCATGTTGTTTGCTGCTATATAATTTCTTAAACTGTTCCAATTATTTAGGGCGTTTGGCGCACCATATTCTTCCCATGTCCCCCCCCATGTTTTTAAGTATTCCAAATGAAATTTATCTTGATTATATTTATAATCTGTGTAATCGTGGTCATCACATTTCTCTCTAATTTCATAAACACCCCAATATTCACCATTTAAATAAACCACACACGGACGCCAAGTTCGTTCATCTAATTTCATGTCGGCACGGATTGACAAGGTGTGAATAAACGCATCTCTAATGTGAGCTCCATTTTCAAAAGAATAATTATCACTTGCCGCAGGTTTTAATATCAATCGCTGAAAATTATCCCTTGTGTTGTCCGGGAATATTTGATGCTCAATATCACTATTGTATCCATATTGGTCGCGCATAATGAAATCGAATCCTCGTTGGTCGTATGCCCAAGAATCGTTTCCATGCTCATTAAAATCTCCTTGTCCTTCATCTATAAACAATCCGGTTTCTTCAAATAATTCAAAACCACCAACTGGCTCAATCTGATTTCCATTGGCCACAAGGGTAAACACTCCTTGACTACAAACGGAAACAACAGGGATACTATGACTTACATTAATAAAATACGAATTTGTTTCCGTAAAAGACTGCAGATTAACACTAAAAGCGGCAGCACGCAATACCTTGGTTGTACTAATTGTTACAGGCCCTGTGTACAAGGTTGAAGTACTAGTTGGGTCACTTCCATCAAGGGTGTATCTAATTGTTGCAGTGGGATCAGGGCATGTTATGTTTACTGATTGGGCGGTTGGATAAAATCCAGCTTGAATACTGAAAACTGGTTTTGGGGTATAAAAATTGATTGCTCCCGAATTTGCCGCATTGGGAGAAGGTGTGGTAAATAGTTTGAAATCTGCGGCACCATTTGTTGATCTTCCCACAGAATGATCTGCTTTGGTCATGTGAACTATTTTGAAAGAATCAATTACATTTCCAAAGGTGTTGGAGAGAATTATCCAATCGCCCTCAGTTTGTGATAAATTAAAATTTGGATGGTATTGATTTCCATTTACAAGGTTTCTTTTTGAACAAAACACCATTTTATACCCATTAGCTGAGACCGTTCCGCTCGGAATTATCCATTTAGTCAGATTGGAAGCTTTGTCTGATAAATACCATCCGGTTAAATCTACAATGGTAGCTGTTGGGTTGTATAATTCAATCCAATCTTCTCTTTCTCCATACGCATCAGTTGGACCCGACATATTGGAACACGAATATTCGTTAATTAATACTTGCGAATTAATTGAAAAACAAGAAATTAGGGTGAGAGCGACTAAAAATAAAAGTTTCATCTCGTTTTTTTTAAGGAATCAATATTAAAAATATATTTCTGAAAATACAATTTTTTAATGAATTAACCGTCAAAAATTGTAATTTTGAAAATAAGAATGTTAAATTAACAATAAATTAATATGAAATTATTATTTGGGGCTGCTTTTCTTATCTTAATTTTCAATTCTTGTTCAAAATATGAAGGTGAAGGTGGTTCAGCAACAATTAAAGGTGTTGTTGTAGAACAGAAATACAATACATTAGGAAATATAATTGCTGAATATCCAGTTGGTGACCAAGATGTTTACATCATTTATGGAAATGGCAATACATTTTATGACGACGATATCAAAACAAGCTATGATGGAAGTTTTGAATTCAGATACTTGAAAAAAGGATTATACAAAATTTTCGTTTATGAAGATTGTTTGACCTGTCCGAGTGGAAAAAAAGAAAAAATTATCCCGGTTGAAATTACAAAGAACAATCAAGTTGTAACAGTAGATTCAATAAATATAAAAAAGCTTTAAGTGGGTAGACTAAATCTAATTCTATTTCTTTTTTACACTTTCTTTAGTTTAATTGTTTACTCACAAAACACGGAAGGACAAATCTGGCTAGAAACCGGATTTAAAGGTCGTTTTGTTAAAGGACTGGATTATACCATTGATTGGACAAATCGGATTGGCAATCAAGGATTTGAAACAATGTTTCCTCAAGCATCTATAAAATACAAGGTAACTGATTGGTTTCGTCCTTCAATTGACTACAGATATGTTTTAAAAAGAGAGTTAAATTCGAATTACAGTGGTTCAAATCGACTCAATTTTAATATTCAATTTAATAAATTAGTAAGCCGACTAAATGTGGGTTTTCGTTTGCGTTATCAATATTCTTTTGACCGAGTTGCGAGTGTTAACTACCAACCAGAATTTGATCAAGCATTTCGCTTAAAACCTAGTATTTCATACGATATTAATAACAGTATTTTTTCACCTTCGGCTACCGTGGAGTTTTTTTACAATCCATCTAATGGGTCACTTGGCAAACGATTTACAAAAATCAGATCGTTTATTGGTGTTAGTTTAGAACTAAAAGGACCTCATGATTTTTCTCTTGGATATATTTATGATCAATCGTTAAACTTGCCAAATCCAACGCATCGCCATATTTTAAATATGACCTATTGTTATAAGATACAACCAAAGAAGAAAGGCAAACGTAAAACAATGGGGGTAAGGTGGTTATAATGAAGGATCAACAAGTAATAGCCTTATTGGAATCATTTGATGGAATTACATTACAAGAATTGGATGAAATTAAGTTAATGAATCGTGTGGATACAAAATTTGTTTTTTCTATAGATTCATTAAATTCACTATTACAACTTTTGATTAAAGATTTTAATTGTTTACACGTAAATAATTGTACGATTCAAACCTATAAAAGCGTATATTTTGACGATAATAATTTTTCGCTTTTTAAGGCACATCACAACGGAAGGGTAAATCGTTTTAAAGTGCGTATTCGAAATTATGTGGAGTCCCAGCTTTATTTCTTGGAAATAAAGCACAAAATTAAAAGGCGAACGGATAAACTTCGAATTAAGTTAAGTGATTTTACAGAGCAATTTGACGCTACTCAAACCGAATTTATTCAAGACGTAATGCAAAAAAAAATGGATTTAGTTCCTGTGTTATGGAATGAATTTCAACGCATTACTCTCTCGGGGAAAAATAGGAATGAGCGCTTGACACTTGACTTACACTTGAACTTTAATCAAGATGAATCCAATTTCGCAATGGAAAATGTGGTTGTTGCTGAATTAAAACAAGCTGACTTAGATAGAAATTCACCATTTTATCAAATTATGAAAAAACAGGGTGTTCGCCCACTTCGTGTTAGTAAATACTGTGTAGGTTTGTACTCCATTCATGGTCAACAACAAATTAAAGGAAATCGTTTTAAGAAAAAAATAAAAATTTTAAACTCAATAAATAGTTAACTAATGAATATTTCGGAAATTTTTGCAAACATCAACTGGGTATCTTCAGATTTTTACAACCTAATTATAAAGTTCAGCTTTAACTTGCTGTTTTTAACCATTATTATTCGTTTTCTCTATTATAGCAAAACAAAACGTAAAGATTATTTATTTACATATTATCTTATTGGAACAATAACCTTTTTTCTATGTTTTGGATTGAAAAAGTTTGGAATTGATACAGGGATGGGGCTTGGACTTTTTGCGATTTTTGGTATAATTCGCTATCGAACGGATGCTATCGAAATTAAAGAAATGACCTATCTTTTTCTAATAATTGGCGTTAGTGTTGTGAATGCGTTAATTAATGGAAGTATGTCAGTTGGAGAAGTGTTATTAATTAATATTTCTGTTGTCGTAATTACTTATGTACTTGAATTCATGTGGTTAATGAAACATGAAACGCGCAAAACAATTACCTACGAACGAATTGATTTAATAGTACCTGAAAAGTACGAAGAAATGAAAACAGATTTGCAGAATAGAACTGGACTGAGTATAAATCGATTTGATATCGGTAAAATTGATTTTTTAAACGATACTGCCTTGGTAAGAATCTATTATTTTGCTGAT
>CAMBBW010000081.1 GCA_945863425.1 Lishizhenia tianjinensis | reverse complement strand
ATTTAAAAGAGTTAATTTTGCTCGCCGTTGATTGGTTTGTAAGCTGAAATAGTTGGTTGTTGTTCTGTCGTAATGGATCCTATTTTTCTGTGTAATCGGTGCTAAGAACGATTAATCGATAAAATAACAAGAAATTAACCGAATCAAACAGAAAAATGAGTTACTTGCACCCTGAAATTACCAACGCTTACAAGTTTATTTGAAAGATTTTAAAGAATTTAATATGTATCAATTTTTGAGCTGCAACCATTTTACCAAGCAACTATGTTAATACAAGTAAAAATTTCGGTGCTAATGGCTGTCTATAATACCGATTTTTCTTATATCAAAAGAGCAATTGATTCAGTGTTAAATCAGGACTTTCAAAATTTCGAGCTCATTATTATTGATGATGGTAGTAATGCGACCAATCGTGAGGCTTTGATGCAATACGTTGAGAAATACGAGGATAAAATAGTATATATACGTCACAGAAATCGGGGGCAATCAGAATCAATCAATCGCGGTGTTTTAAATAGTGTAGGTGAATTTATAACGATAATTGATGGCGACGACGAATATAAATCACATCATTTAAGTGCTTGTCTTTTGGAGGTAGAAAAGGTGGATTTGATTTGTTCAACAACCGAAACAATCGTAGATAACAATGATGATTATTATGTACCGGATAAAAATGATTTAACAAAACTCATCCATTTAGATGAAACAATCCTCTTTGGTACATTATTCGGACGCAAAAAAGTATTTTCAAGCATTCATTTCAAAACAGGCTTTGCCGCCGATGCAGATTTTTACGAAAGAGCAACCACTCAGTTTAGTGTAAAAAAAGTTGATCTAAGAACGTATATTTATCACAGAAATATTCCGAACAGCATTTGTTCAACCATGAAAAAAGAGAACTTATTGAATTCTTGACCAATGGCTTTTGAGACTCCACGTTTTCTTCCAAACACTGATCTAATTATGGCATGCCATATTACAGGCGTTTATGATGTAAATCGCAATACAACGCTGGATAGTGATAATTATGAATTGGTGCGTGATTGGGCTGAATCTGTTGCGGACCAACATATACAAGGGGTGATATTTCATAACAACTTTAGTGCTGAAACCTGTGAAAAATTCAAAAATGAATATATTTCATTCATCAAAATAAAGTACAATCATCAATTTAATCCCAATGTTTATCGGTATTTTGTGTACAATGAGTTTCTCCAACAAAATATCCAATTCTTCAAAAGTATTTTCGTTACCGATATTACAGATGTTACGTTGGTGAAAAATCCATTTAATGATCCATATTTTATTGAAAATCCAAAAGCAATTTTTTGCGGCGATGAGCCAAAAACGCTCGATAATGATTGGATGAATGATCATTCTGCCAATCTACGCAATAACATAAGCGATTATGCCGATTATGAAAGCGAGTTTGGGTCTGAAACTCTATTAAATTGCGGAGTAATAGGAGGCAGAGCTCCGATATTCTTTGATTTTATTCAAAAGTTATGCTCTATTCACGAATATGCTAACAGTGAAAACCAAACAGCCTTTACAGGTGATATGGGAGCGTTTAATTATTTAGCAAGAACACAATTTAATAGTCAATTGATTCACGGTGCACCTGTTAATACGGTCTTTAAAATGTACGAAAACGAACGCCAAGATTGCTGGTTTAGGCATAAGTGATATTTTTTGATGCTCCAAAAACAGTTGTTTAGCTGCAACTGTAAAAAATGCTTCGTTAAAAAGTGTATTTAAACACTTTAAAAGTTAACTTCGAATGTAGCCACTTAAAAGAAACTAAAAATGAACCAAGACGACTACTTTCTAAAACAAATTGACCTGTTAGGAAAGATTTTAGGGAAAATATTAGCTAATCTTTTAAACCTAAAAAGTCAAGGAGAAGTAAAAGAATTGATGGAAATCACTTCACAATCCCTCAAAAGTGAACTTGATTTAGACTTAAATGAATTAATGAATATTTCGAACACCGATCTAGTAAATTTCTTACAAGAAGATAAAAAATTTACAAATGAACACTTGGAGAAAATCGCTGAAATATTTTATGAATTAGGATTTGTGATTGATAATGAATTTAAAAACAATGTTTTAGAAAAAAGTTTGACGCTTTTTGAGTATTTAAATCATACAAGTTTGACATACTCACATGACCGAATAACGAAAATGGCAAAAATAAGAGCTCTTTTAAATCAATAGGACGAACAGAAATAACAAAATCATAGGACTAAAAGAAACAGGGACAAGAATAGGCGTTTGGTAAAAAAAAGCCAGCTTTGTGCTTCGTGTCAAGTTCAGTGCTGGCAGACAGTTTTCGTCTCCGAAATCATTAACCTCTTTATTTGCAAACTTTTAGTTGTCAGTTTGCGATATTCGCAACAAACAAATTGAGTGTTGCGGTATTTACTAACAATAGTGTTATAAACTTCATTACATTTGATCACAATCAAATCTAGAACAAATGAAATATTGTCTCATCCTTTTTATGATACTGTTTGGCACATGTAGTAATGCTCAATCTGAGAATTCTTTTTATGTCAAAAATAAAAATGACGGCGAAGTCAAAAAAGTATATTTCATTGGTGATAGGATAAAACTCCTTTATGTTTATTCCGGAGATTCTTTCCTGAAAATAAAAGGTATAATAAATGAAATAAGCGAAAATAAAATCAAGGTTAATGACAAATGGATAGAAGTTTCAAGGATTCGTGGTATTATTTCACATGGCTTCATTAAAACATGTATCGGTTCATTAGGTCTAGCTATCAGTGCAGGTGTCGTATACATGAAAAGAAATACAACAGAATCACAACCCAGTATTTTTACACAAGAAGAAATCATTGGTTTTACTGTGATGCCTATCATTATATCCTCCGCCGCGGTTTTACTAATCCCTATGAAATATAGGCCTGAAAAGTTTGTTTTTAAAACCTACTTGGCGCCAAAAAAATAATCCCTAACAGCAAAAAAACTCCTGTTTCTTGAATGCTTATAAACCCTTTGTTTAATTCTTTAAAAACTATAAAATGAAAAATATAATCCAAAAACTCCTATTTACCTTTCTTTTTTTTGGGACACTTCATGTATTTGGTCAAAAGTCAAATATCAGTTCACCCGTTGACTCTACGAAAACGTATAAAATAGAACTAAATGATCACTCTATTTTTATTGGCAACATTCTAAAAAAAGATTCGGTTAACCTTGTCATGAGAACCCAATCAATTCCTAAACTTGAAATTCAAATTTCAAAAATAAAATCAATAGAAATTGTTGATAAAGCAAATTTGAAAAATGGGAGCTATTGGTTTCCCAATCCTCATGCAACTAGATATTTATACGCACCATCAGCTTTTAATCTAAAAAAAGGAGAGGGATATTACCAAAATACATTGTTAGTGTTGAACTCCTTTAATGTTGGTATTACTGATAATATCTCCATTGGTGGAGGATTAGAACTAACTTCCACATTCAGAGCGGCTCCCATATTTTTTATCACTCCTAAGGTTGGTTTCAAAATTTCCGAAAAGTTTCATGCAGGTGGTGGTCTTTTATTTGCGAGTGTTCCTTTCTCTTCTTCTATAAGCAATCGATCTTATTTGGGGACTGCTTTTCTAAGCGGCACTTTAGGAACCAAAGAACATAATATTACCAGTAGCTTAGGTTGGGGATTTATAGAAGGTGAATTTTCTCAGAGACCAATTATTACTCTTTCAGGCATGACGCGTATATCAAAAAGAGCTGCATTAGTGTCTGAAAACTGGTTAATTCCAACAGATGGTTATTACGGTTTGTTCTCATACGGAGTAAGATTTTTTGGTGAAAAAATGGCTATTGATTTAGCCTTCGTAAATAATCCTGATATTTTTCAGATAATCGTAATAGGCATTCCTTATGTGAGTTTTACTGTGAAATTTTAAATTAATATTCAACTTGAATGCAAACTATTTAAACATTCAAACTCCTACTCTACCTGAGTAAAACAAAATCAAGACAATCCATTCATTACTTCAAATTGATGGTGCTTTCTTAATAACTGATTACAGAAGTGATTGAAAAATAGCAATACATTTTAAACTAATAACAAAGCACGGAAATGATAATCGGACGAGTAATATCATAATCAACAACATTTCAGTAAGATATACTGCGTGATGAAAGTATTTTTTTTTAAAATTTCAGGACTCGTTTTAATCAAAACTTTCTATCTTAGACGGACAACTCGGTTTAAGTTTTCTGCAATGAACTCTGCTAGTGTCGATCGTTTAAAAATAAAATCATCATGAAACTAAGCCCTACCCTTTTCGTTCTTCTTATTACATTTAGTTTAAGTCTTGTGTTAAATGCTCAAGAAAATACACCGTCCAAAAAACTGTACAACCCCAATGCAGATGCAATAACAGACATCACCAATGCTATAGCAATTGCAAAGAAAGAGAATAAACATGTATTACTTCAAATTGGCGGTAACTGGTGTAGTTGGTGCATTGCTTTTGATAAAAAAGTGAACGATACGCTGGAACTAAAGAAAATCTTGAATGAAAATTATGTAGTGTATCACCTGAATTATAGCAAGGAAAACACCAATAGTGAAATATTGAAGGGTTTAGGCTTTCCGCAACGATTTGGATTTCCAGTTTTTGTCATTCTAGATTCAGATGGTAATCGACTACATACGCAAAATAGCTCATACCTTGAAGAAGGAAAAGGTCATAGTGTTCAAAAAGTGAAAGAGTTTTTAGAAAGTTGGACGGTCAAATCAATTGATCCAGTCAATTATAAAAACTAAGTATTCTTCTTTTTGAATAACAATTAAGGGGTTAAATATCTTATTTTCGGAGCACCCTATTGGCTTCGGATTATGGCGATACTTTTTTTTGTTAAAAACTATGTGGATAGAAGTTAAATACATGTTATTTTCAATTTCCGAAAAATTCTATTTTTGATTTATAAATCCAAACAGTGAAAAATATCCTTATTTATGTTTTTGCCCTTATTTATACTTTCAGTATAAATGCCCAAAATCTACTAAACAACGGTACGTTTGAATTTGGTGGTCCTGGATATGGGTTCTGGGTAGATGGCCAAGGATATATTCAGTTAAATACACCTTATTCGGGATCTACTTCTGCAGGAAATTACGCTTTTGTTGCAAATCCCCAAGTAATGAACACCTTAATTTTTTCTTCTTCCGCTGACCATACCTCAGGAAATGGTAAAATGATGGTGATTGATGGCAATACAACGGGCGGGCAACAACGATTTTGGAAAGCAGGTGATAATGGAGGAGGTATTTGTAATTTGCAGGTTGGACAATCCTATGAATTTAGTTATTGGGTAAAAACGGTCTCAAATAGCATAGCAGGTAATTCAGAATTGGCTGACATACGAATTTCCATAAATAATGCATCTGCTGTAACCCTCGCATTTGGAACTACCCTAGCTCCTATTCCAAATTTTGGTTGGCTACAAGTTCGTTATACATTCACTGCGACAAGCACTTGTGTGAATATCGAATTGTATAATGAAAATACGAATGCTATTGGTAATGACTTCGCTCTTGATGATTTATCTTTACGGAAAAATAATATCCCACTCGATTTTACTTATTCCATTACACAACCTAATTGTGCGGAAGAAAATTCTGGAATGATTGTTATTTACCCCACTGGAGGTCAACCACCTTATTTATTTCAAATCAATGGTCAACAACCGCAAGCAATCACAAACGACACCGGTATTTTTCAATATGTTGAGCCAGGCACATATACCATCGGACTCATGGATGCAAATGGTGTGATTGATTCTGTTCAACAGGTAATTGTTTCAACGATTTCTCCCATAGCAATTAATCCTTCAGATACCGCTGTTTGTCCAAATACAGCCTTGGTTTTTCAAGCTACTGGTGGCGCGAATTACCAATGGAGCGCTTCACCAAATGATCCTGAACTGTTAATTTCTAATCTCGATTCAATTCAAATATCACCAAACAATTCTACTACCTACACAGCGTCTGCGACTATTTCGAATTTGAATAGTATTTATAACGGAGATTTTGAAGCTGGAAATACTGGTTTTGTTACCGATTATACTTTTTATGCGCCTACTAATCCTAGCGGAGTTCAACGGGGATATGGTGTTGTAACCAATCCAAGCAATTGGTTCCCCACTTTTAATGCCTGTATTGATCACACTTTAGGAAATGGATTTGGAAAAATGTTAGTCGTGGATGGTTCCACGTATAATTTAGGGACGGATGAGTTTTGGAGCCAAACAGTGGCTGTGGAACCAAATAAAAATTACATATTTAGTTTTTGGGTTTCCTCGTTAACCCCGTTAAATTTAGCTCAGATTAAAACGCAAATTAATGGCGTTGATTTAGGAACCTATTCGGTTTTAACGCAAAATTGTGCTTGGAATCAAATTTCGTATAATTGGAATTCAGGTTCTAATTTGATAGCGACGGTTAGTCTATCTGACTTTAATTATCAAGGAAACGGAAATGATTTTGCTGTTGATGACATTTCATTAAAAACAACGAGTGTTTGTTCCGCAGAAGTAACCGTAACAATGGCTACGGCAAATCCTGATTACGGATTATCCTACCCAACAAATATTTGCATCAACGAAGGATTGGTTTCTCCGGTATTAGGTCCAGATTTTGTTACAGGTGGATTCTTTAATGTAATTCAACCAGGAATTAACATCGATAATCTTTCGGGTGTTTTAAATCCAATCGGCTCTATTCCAGGAACGTATGAACTAACCTATACAGCACAAGTTTGCGGTGTTTTTATTCCTGATACACATGTAGTTGTAATCCGACCATTGCCAACATTAGTTGAGTTCACTGGTGGAGATTATAATTGTTCAAACCATGAATTTAATTCCTTGAATTTATTAGTAACAGGAAGTCCCAATTTTTCAGTGAGTTATTCTTTAGATGGAGTATCACAAGAGTTGACTGGTGTTTCCTCTAGTTTGATAGCGCTAAGCAATTCTCCAGGTGTTTACGTGTTAGATTCTTTAAGTGATGCTTTTTGTACCAATTCGATTAGCGGCACACAAACCATTTCAATAGCTGATGCGCCGATTACACCCGAAATTTTGGGAGACAGTACTTTTTGCTTGAACTCAATCATTCAACCCCTTTCTATAACCAACGTAAACAATGGGATTCGGTGGTATTCCAATTCTGCCTTAACCAATTATTTGGGCGATTACAGCGAATTGTTACCTAGTAATCAAACCACACAGACGTATTATGCAACTCAAACCTTGAATAATTGTGAGAGTTTACCTGATTCTTTTACCGTTTATATTTCACCATGCGATATCGAAATACCTACTGCTTTCACTCCAAATAATGATGGCACCAATGATTATTGGACCATTTCTGGATTGGATACACAGTACCCTAAAAACAGGGTTAAAATTTATAATCGATGGGGTGAATTGTTATTTGAATCTTTACCAGGAACCTATTCAAGTAAACCATGGGACGGAACATACAAAAGTTCTATTCTACCCGTCTCCAGTTATTATTTCGTCATAGACTTAACCGATGACGGCACTATGGATCCATTGAACGGAATTGTATCAATCATATTAAAAAAATAATCATGAAAAAGATACTATTTGGCTTTGTTATTCTTTTTGAGATCAATTGTTTTTCACAGCAATTACCACAATTTACCCAATTCATCAATAACACATCATTATTTAATCCTTCCATGATGGGAATGGAAAATGACGCACTAATTTCGGTTGGGGGCAGATGGCAAATGTTAGGTTTTGGATCTGAACCTCGAACAGCATTTATTTGCGGGCAAACACGAATTAGTAATAAATCAAAAAGGTTATTAAATCCATCTTTGAGAATTAGTAAAGATAACACCGAAAACGATAGTGTGAAACAAACAAGATTTAGCCATTATGCAGGTGGGCAATTACTTTTTGATTCATACGGCGCATTTAATCGAACGAGCTTAAATGGATTGTACAGTATGAGTGTTGATTTGAACCCAGAATGGAAATTATTGGCTGGGCTAAAATTTGCTTATTCCAATTTTGGTTTTGACATGACGAAAGCACAAGTTGCACAAAATACAGATATAGATCAAGAATATGATTCTTATATAGCGAACGGAAGTAATCGAAATTCGTTTGATTTAAGTGCGGGATTTACCTTAGTTAGTAAAAACTATTTTATTGGATTTGCAGCTAATCAATTCACAAAAACTTCGTTGGATCTTAACACATCTAATAGTTATTTCGATCAACGCATGCATTGGAATTTAATAACGGGTTATACATATGCTATTCCAGGAATTGTCGATTTTCAAGGTATGATATTATTGAAAAAAATGGCTCCTACCCCACTATCAATCGAATTGGCACTAAAAGCTGTTTTACCCAATCAACTTTGGTTTGGTGTTCATTTCAGGAATCGTGCATCTGTGGGCTTCATGGCAGGTTTTATAATCGATAATAAATTCCAATTGGGTTATTCATTAGATCTAAATACGAATCGCTTGATTTCACTCACAAATGGTGGACATGAATTAATATTAAGTTATCGATTTGGAAACTAAATCTTTTCTGTCTTTTATATTATTGACTCTTTTTTCATACACATTGATTGGTCAAGAAATGCAATTTTCACAACCAATTAGAATTAGCGGGTTAGATTCCACTGAAGAGTCCGCCCCTTTCTACGATGAATTAAAACAACAATTATATTTTGTCCGAACTTTGTTTGATCGATTGAAAAACAACAACCAGGATCAAGACAGTTGGAAAGCAAAATTTAATACTCAAACGAATTCACTTGAAAATTTAGTTTCATTAGAGGAGGTTAATAACCTAAATAACAATATATTATGTGGATTAAGTTCTGATGGAAAACGAATGTATTTTTTTCATTCTAAAGATTATCAAGGAAAAAATGTCGGATTGTTTGTATATGATCGAATCAACGGTAAACTGAAAAACCCAAAAAAAATAGTTGTACCTGGATTGGAAATAAGTGCAACCAATACGATTGGATTTTTCATGCACCCAGATGAAACGACTCTTTTGATATCATATCAAGGTCAGGAATCCATTGGGATGGAGGATTTGTATTTATCAAAGTTTGAAAATGGAAAATGGACATCCCCCCTGCATTTAGGAAATTCTATTAATTCAACTGGGTTCGAAATAAGTCCATATTTGACTAAGCAAAAAGACACCTTATTCTTCGCTACAAATGGCAGAACGGATTCCTATGGCGGGTCCGATATTTATTATTCGTGTTTATCAAAATCCGGGGAATGGACTACTCCAGTTAATCTAGGACCAACTATTAATACCGTTCATTTTGAAGCCTATTTGATTCAGGTAGAGAATGGTTTATTATGGTCATCTAACAAAAATGGAAATTATACAGATTTTTATTTCAGTCAATTAGTACCAAGTGTACCCCTTCAAATTCAATACACTAAAAAGGACGTTTCTACTTTTCAAGGATTTGATGGAGAAATTGCGTTGAAAATTCAATCAGGAAATCCACCCTACAAGTATCAATGGTCGACGGGAGTTAATTCTAAAGACTTATTTCAGTTACGAGCCGGAGAATACTCGGTTCAAGTTACCGATTCCAAAGAACAAAAAATTCAATTAAGAATCCAAATTACTCAACCACAACTGCCTTTGGATAGTGTTTTTCATTTTCCAGAGATACAATACAAGAGTGACACCTGGGAATTTATAAATGATAGCACGTGTTCTTCATATGATTCTCTGAATCAAATCATTAATACCCTTAACCAATACCCCTCCATCGTATTAAAATTAATCTCACACACAGATGCACGCGGAGATAAAAATCGCAATTTGGTATTGTCTCAAAATCGGTCTCGAGCATGCTATCGTTATTTGGTTCTAGAGAAAGGAATTGATCCTAGACGAATTATTCCCGTTGGACTTGGTGAATCCTCCCCAGCCTCGTATTTGGACCCATCAACGGGCAAAGAAGTTCTTTTATCAGCAGAATATTTATCTCGATTTGATGATAATTCTATTGTTATTAGCCGGTTAAATCAACTTAATCGCAGGACAGAAGGAATTATAGACCGAATGAATTTTTCGAATAACGATCCAAAAGCACCGGAAAGTTATTTATTATTTATTTACCAATCGAGTAATTGAAACTGTCTTAGATTTTTTTAATTGAATTTCCCAAAGGCTAGTGGTAAAATATCTAGTACTGAATGAAATTTCAAAACCTTATTATTCTGACTCACCAATAGTATTTCAATCGGTTTTTTTTGTCTCGATTCTGATTCTGCCATAACTTGTCGGCACCCACCGCAAGGAGTTAACCAAGCATCTTTGTCAAATAAATCACCAAAAGCAACTACGCATAATTTGGCAACCTTTTTTTCCGGATACAGTGCTCCTGCATGAAAAAGTGCAACACGTTCAGCACAAAGACCAGATGGATAAGCAATGTTTTCTTGGTTGCTTCCAACAATTATTGATTGATCTTCCATGCGCAAACTCGCCCCAACATGAAATTTACTATAAGGTGCATATGCATTTTTAGCTATTTTGAAAGCTTCATTTACCAATTCTATTTCATCACCAGGTAATAAATTCCAATGCTCAATTTCTTGATATTCAATTGTTAATGTATGTTTCATGTTGTAATTTATTCCTCAAATCCTGTGCTTGCCTTTCCGTTAAAATGATGAGTGTAGCCAAAACCTACGGTTAAAAAGGAAGATATGGGTGAAAGTTCTTTT
>CAMBBW010000080.1 GCA_945863425.1 Lishizhenia tianjinensis | reverse complement strand
CGCAGGATATTAAGTAAATCATTTACACTTTTTTCATGAAGCGATAATATCCACAAAGAAATAGCTACAAAGTAATAATGTCAGGTATTTTATCAACTTGAAGTATTGATGGTAATGAATTTGGAGAATGATATGATACGTTTTGAAATCTCAATTAACAATGCGTCTAATATCTAAAAGATTAAATTGTTTTTTTAACATTCACAGCAAGCAGTTTATTCCAATATTTACCGGTAATAAATAATTGATTCTCTGTTTTATTGTAAGCGATTCCATTAAGAACCTCGCCCCGTCCACGATATTTTGAGGATATTTCACCCGCATTAATTAATGCTTTCACGGCGCCTGATTTTGGATCTATAACAGCGATTAGATCAGTGTTATAAACATTGGCATAAATTAACCCATCAATGTATTCTAATTCATTTAACTGAGAAATAGGTCCATCATTCGTATAAGCTTCAATCGTTTTAACAATTTCAAATGTTACTGGATTTCTGAAAACGATTTGTTCGGTGCCATTTGACATGATCAGGTATTTGCCGTCATTACACAATCCCCAACCTTCTCCATTATATTTATGTTCTTTTGATAAAACAGTTAAAATTTTTGCATCGTATGTTAAGCACTTTTGATTTTTCCAGGTTAGTTGGTATAGTGTATCACGTAATACGGTTATTCCTTCACCAAAATGTGACGCATCCATACCCATTTTTCGAACTAATTTGCCAGTTGCCTTGTCTATTTGGGCAACTAAGGTTTGTCCGTTATTACCAGGATCACCTGTTCCTTCGAACAATGTTCCATTATTAAATTCTAAACCTTGTGTGTAACTCGAATCTCTATGCGGGAATTCTCCGGTAACCTCTAATCTCCAGGTGTCTGGTTTCTTATCATTCAATATTCTCACTAGTCGTTCATCGTTTTCAGTCGTATTATCTTCCAACGTTGCAATCAATGTTAGTTTTTTAGTCCCCAGAGTTAATCCTTTTGTTTTCAAAATGTAAGAAACTTGATCTTTAGGAGCATTCCATTTTTGAAGAATACTGTCATTTAGTTTTAATTCAACTTTGGTGACTTTTAAGCTATTTATTTTAATTTCTAGTTTGGCTTCTTTGTTTGTGGTGACTGCGAGATTATCATCAAATTGAAAAGTGGCTCCAATAGAATCAGAGTCTACTTTTTTTCCGTCTGTTATTAATTTAAATATAAAACCTCCGGCGAAGAGTAACAGACCAAGTATAATTATTTTTTTTTTCATTGTTTTTCAAGAGCTAGTTGAATTTCTTGTACATTTATTCCATTGTGAGAAGCACTATAAATTACCTTTCCGTGGTTTAACAAAATGAGTTGTGGTGATTGGTGTTCCACGTTTAGAACTTCTGAAATTTCATTAGATAATTGTCGAAATGTAATTAAATCTAGGTAGTATAAATGAACATTTTCGTTTGTATCCCATTCACGTTCAAATCGGGATAATGCCATCGAAGAAATACTGCATCGAGTGCTATGCTTGAAAAGAATTACAGGTTTTTGAATGCTTAACTCAATAATTTCATCCAAGGAATTTTCAGTGGATAGTTGAATCCAAGGAAAAGCGGATTTATTTGTAAACCAACTCATTAGAAACCAGAGGTAAATTGTTTCAAAAATCGGACATCATTTTCAGAATACAAGCGTAAATCGTTCACCTTGTATTTTAGTTGCGCGATACGTTCTATTCCCATTCCAAAGGCATATCCAGTATATTCTTTTGAGTCTATTCCACAAGCATCCAAAACATTGGGGTCAACCATTCCACAGCCTAGAATTTCGAGCCATCCTGTATATTTACAAACGTTACATCCTTTACTATTACAGATGGTACATGAAATATCAACTTCGGCACTTGGTTCTGTAAATGGGAAATAAGAAGGTCTCAGTCTTATTTGCGCTTTTTCTCCAAATAGTTCTTTTGCAAAATATAATAATGTCTGTTTCAAATCAGCGAACGAAACCCCTTTATCGATGTATAATCCCTCTACTTGGTGAAAAAAACAGTGAGCCCTTGCGGAAATAGCTTCATTTCGATAGACTCTTCCTGGAGAAATTGTACGTATCGGTGGGGTTGAATTTTCCATTACTCGAACTTGGACTGAACTGGTATGCGTTCTCAATGCAATGTCGTTTTTTTCAATGAAAAAGGTGTCTTGCATGTCTCTCGCTGGATGTTCTGGAGGGAAATTTAAAGCAGAAAAATTATGCCAATCGTCTTCAATTTCAGGCCCTTCCGAAACGCTAAACCCAATTCGATTAAAAATATCGATTATTTCATTTCTTACCAATGATAAAGGATGTCTTGAGCCAATTGATTCGTCTTGAGCGGGTCTGGTTAAATCAAGTTTATTACTTAAAACCTCTTGATTTTCGAAAATTTCTTTTTGAATATTGAATTTGCTTTCCGCTTGTTCTTTTATTGAATTGATTCGTTGCCCAACTTCTCGTTTGTTTTCGTTAGGAACATCCTTTAAGGTAGCATACAAGGCTTTTACAATTCCTTTAGAACCCAAAAAGTGAATTCTGAAATTTTCAAGGTTTGCTGAATTAGATACGTCAAATTGTTTAATATCTAGTGCAATTTTTTCAAGATTGTCCAACATAATTAGTTCTTATTGTAACTTTTTAAGATGTTCAACTGTTTTAAGTTAAAGTCATCACAAAGTTATAATAAAAGCTTAAAAATATGCGCTCAAATCAAATTCGCTTTCGTTTATTTATAGTTCCTATATGCCTATTACTAGTTGTAGTTAGTTCTTGTGTTAAGATTAAACCTACGATTGCTGTTATTTATGTTCGATATCCAGATGGGTCGCTCTCTGTGGGGACCGATGTTCGCTTGTATGGTCAACCTGTTTCTGCTTCAACATCAAATACCACCCAAGAACTGCGTATTGATGTGTTGAAAAAAACAGATAGTGAAGGGAAGGCTTATTTTGATTTATCTGAATTTTATCAAGCGGGTCAAACGGGTATGGCCATTTTAAATGTCGATGCTCAAAATGGTGGAGCCGTTTCAACGGGATATATTCAAATTATCGAACAAGAATCAAATGAAGAGACATTCTTTTTACAATAAATCCCCGATCAGCATTGATTTTTTCAAAATTAGCCTCACTAAATTTATGTTTTTTCAAATAATATTGTACTTTTATACACCGAATAATTAAAATATGGCAAAAAAATTACTTTTACTTCTTCCCTTGGCCTTGATATTCTTTGGTTTTTCATCATGTGAACCAAAAGACCCGGCAATTTTAAAAGTTTTTGTTCGTTCATCCACAAACCAATTGATCAATGGAGCAAAAGTGATTATTGTTGGAGATCAACAATCTAATCCTGCGTCTCAAGATTTTGTTGATACATCTTATACAAATTCATCTGGTTTTACAGTGGTAGATATGGATGAGTATTTTGATAAATACCGTTCCGGAGATGAAAACACTACTGGATATTTTGATATTATTGTCAAGTATAACAACAAAGTTGGGGCAGGGTATACACGATGTAGAATTCATACAACCTCTGTAGAGACTGTTTATTTACCAAACTAAAATTTAATCTCATGAATAAAATTATTTTCTTATGTTCTCTTTTTATTGTAGCTTCTGTTGCTGTTTCGGGTTGTAGAAAAAAGAAAGACACCATTGCTAACATTTATGTAAAAGACGACAACAATATACTTGTTGATCAAGCTATGGTTGTTCTTTATGGGACAAATACAGCTGGAACGCCCCAACAGGTTGCTGTTTTTGATACGGCTTATACCAATGTGGAAGGAATGGCAACATTCAACTACAACGATATCTATCAATTGGGTCAAGCTGGGGTAGCTGTATTGGATATCAAAGCTCAAAAATTAAATAAAATTGGACAAGGTATTATAAAAATTGAAGCGGAAACAACAAACGAAGAAACTGTTTTCATTCAGCCATAATACTTTTATATAAAAAATTGATAATCCTTGTCTTTCATTAGGCAGGGATTTTTTTTGTAATTTGCAATTGGTTGGGCTAACCCCCTAAAATGAAATTAATCACGTTTGAAGAAATAAACTCAAGCATATGAAACTATTAATACTAATTCTGTTTAGTTGGCCAGTCATTTTTTTTGCACAATCATTTGATTTAAGAACAAAAAAATATTCGGAAAATAGTTCTCACCTCAATGCTAAGGAAATGCTTGTTACCTTGGATAAAGGTTTTGCAGTTGTTGGTAGTACAGATATCTTTTTTGGAACTTCGTACATTGGTGGATTTGTCTTTTATAGTGATTCTTCCGGAAATAACCATTGGGAAAAGATTTATACATCATTCGGTGATATTTTTTCCTTTGAGTCAATTATTCAGTTACCTGATTCTAGTTTTATCGCCGGAGGAAAAATGTTTAACCCAATAACGAATCGGAATGGAGCAGCATTGCTAAAACTAGATGTCCAAGGCAATGAACAATGGAAAAAGTCGATTGATGATAGTACAGGAGCAGAAATGTCAATTGTTGACCTAGCCGTGTTAACCGATAGCACCTTTATGTTGGTGGGGACGAAAACATCCATTGAGGATGGCTCTTTTATAATGTTAATGGATACAGCAGGTAATATCCTTTGGCAAAAGTCCTATGAGGTTTTCGGATCGAATGATTTATCTATTCAAGCTACTTATTCCTTATCCAATGGGAATTCATTCTTTTCTGGGGGAATTCAGATAAGCGAAAAGGATTACTTAGGGGTTTTGGGTTGTATTGATAGCGTTGGAAATATAATTTGGTCTGTTCAGGGATCACAACCCAATTCCTTTTATACGGATTTAGTAGTTGATTCAAGTACGATTTATTGTAGAAATATTAAAAACGCATCAACCAATGGGATTTCAGCATTTGATTATGCAGGAAATTTACTTTGGAATTACAATTTCTATGATCAAGATCAGAATGGGCCTCAGCCAGCAGGTAAACGGAAAATTGCGTTTGATTTAGATTCTAATTTAGTCGCTTATTTTGGGAATTTCTCTTACAGTATATTTCAAACAATCTCTCGTCAAGGAATTAACATGAATCAATTTGCAGGGTTTGGAATGGCTCAGGGAATAGGATTCACGCCGGATAATCAATGTTTGGTTATGTTGTCAGGACCAGCTTTTGGTATAAAAAGTAACTCTATTTACAACAATCACTTTGCAATTACTCGTTTAGATGGTAATGCCCCAAAACAATCTAGTTGCCTGTGGGAATATAATACAAATGACAATCTAAGTTATGAACCAACTACACCAATTGAACTTGTTGAAAGCACTGTTTATTCTGTTTTTCCTGCCATGATGGAAAATGTTCCATTGACTCCAACAATTGATCAATTTTGCGTCGATTACCTAAGTGGGTTATCTGAGGAACACATTGAGTTTTCTTTGTCTCCCAATCCAGCAAATGAGACACTTACAATCAATTTTAACAGCCCTGAATTTATCAATGACCGTTTTGTTTTATACGACGTGACAGGTCAAGAATTAATGCAGTCTCAGTTAACATCCAATGAAACGACCATCAACATTACTAATTTCCCTGGTGGCGTTTATTGGGTAAAGATTGGTGTTTGGGTGAAGAAAGTAATTATAGAGTAGAGATATTTCAGGACTAGACATTCACTAAAATAAAAAAGTCCGATACAAACGTACCAGACTTTTTTCGTGCCCACGACTGGATTCGAACCAGCACACCTAATGGCACCACCCCCTCAAGATGGCATGTCTACCAATTTCACCACGTGGGCATTTAAAAATCCTAATCGTTTTCAGGTATATATTACAGTTTCATTTCAGGAACAAACTCAGGAACAACTAATTCCCCTTCCGTTTTTGAAATAATTTCCTCTACACTAACTCCAGGAGCTCTTTCGATCAAATGGAATTTCCCTTCTTTTATTTCTAATACGGCAATCTCGGTTACAACTTTTTTTACACAACCAACACCCGTTAACGGCAAGGTACACGATTTTAATATTTTGGATTCACCCGCTTTATTGGTATGCATCATAGCTACGATGATATTATCTGCAGAAGCAACAAGATCCATGGCACCGCCCATTCCTTTCACCATCTTTCCCGGAATTTTCCAATTGGCAATATCCCCATTTTGTGATACTTCCATGGCTCCTAAAACGGTTAATTGTACGTGTTGACCTCTAATCATTGCAAATGACATTGCAGAATCAAAGTAAACAGCTCCTTTTCGAGCAGTAATCGTTTGTTTGCCCGCATTGATCAAGTCGGCGTCCTCCTCTCCTTCAAATGGAAAGGGTCCCATTCCTAATATCCCATTTTCAGATTGAAATTCTACTTCAATGCCTTCTGGAATATAGTTGGCAACCAGTGTTGGGATTCCGATGCCTAAATTTACATACCACCCATTTTGAATTTCTTGTGCAATTCTCTTAGCGATACCAATTTTATCCAGTGCCATAATTAAATTTAATTGCCTAAAATTAAGGAGTTTTCTTCAGTTATTGAATTCAAACATTGAAATTGATTAATTATTTCCTGTCTGAAATGGATTATCTGATTTAATGGCTACTGGTTTTTCTAATCGAGCGATATAAATTCTTTTTCGATTTAGTTCTTTAGGACCAGCACCGATGACTTCCACTCGGTCTCCAATACCATCCGTTTTTGTTTGTGAACTTCTGTATTTTAATCCAGCTATATTACCCACTGAATCTCTTTCCCAATCTAAAAATATCACAGAATGCCCGGATCTATTATTCCTCCAAAACTGAACAAAATCACCCGGCTTTGCCTCATCAAATGATATTTGTTTGCCCCATTTTCTTTTTTCAAAAACATATAAGCACTGAGTTTCAACGGATTCTTTGGATATTCCATACCATTCCTTTTGAAGTTTTTTTAGTTCTGTGGTGGAAATATCCTGAAAAAGATCGTGTTCTAGCATGGTTTGAAAAAAAACAGTGAATGTAAAACCTGAACAATAAGTCCCCGCTTTACTTTTTTTCAAAATCGTATCGTTGTTGAAAACCAAATCCGTGGGACATCCTGTGCTAGATAAAACATAGCTACCTCCTTCATGTTTATATGATTCTTTTAGAATAAATTCATTTAAACTTTGACCGAAATAGTTACCCACTATCCAAAAAACACTAAGTACACTTATAATTTTCATATGCGTTATTGATATTTCAAAGATAAAAATTCCAAAGACATCTAATTTTTAATTTTTCACAAATAAAATTGATTAACTTCAAAATATGAAATTAACAGACAAACTAGCTGATTACATTTATCAGCATCAATTTAACCTCCAACAACTAACTATTATTGTGCCGAATGAGCGAGCAGTTAAATTTATTGCAGCTTCGCTTTTCACCAAGTACCAAAAACCTATATTTTCTCCGAGGATATTAACCATAGATAAATGGATTAGAATGGTTTGTCCAAAAAATGTAATAGATAAGACTCGATTACTTATTGAATTATACCATGTTCAGGCCACTAATCCAATCGATCAGGGCGAATTGTCTTTCGATCAATTTATGACGTGGGGGCAAATTTTACTACAGGATTTTGATGAAATTGATAGGTATTTACTAGATCATACAACGGTTTTTAAAAACTTAAAGGATATTCGAGAATTAGAAAGTTGGAATGTGGAACCTGAAGAACTTACCGTGACCCAACAAAAATTCATGGCGTTTTGGGAGAAATTACCCGATTATTACACCCGATTAAATGAAATATTGGATGCTAAAAACGCCCTATATTCAGGCAAAGCTTACCGTTGGTTGGCAGATAATTTACCAAGTGTTTTTGGGGGGATAAAAGAAACTTCAGCAGAATTTATATTTATTGGGTTCAATGCACTATCAAAAGCTGAAATGAGCATTATCAAGCAGATGCGATCGCTTTTTGGTGCGCATGTTTTAATTGATGCCGATCGTTTTTACCTAGATCAAGAGATGCATGAGGCTGGTAGCTTTTTACGGAAGTTCATGCATGAACTTGAGGTTAAAGAACTTCCTTTTATTAACGATGATCTAATATCCTCTAGTAAGAAAATTAAATTGATTGAAAGCACACAATATACAGGTCAAGTAAAAATTGCTGCATCCGTTTTGTCTGAATTAACAACGGAGGAATTGAATGAAACGTTAGTGCTATTGGCGGATGAGGGCTTGGTAATTCCAATGTTGAGAAATATTCCTAAAATTGTTGGAAAAGCCAATATAACACTTGGTTTACCTCTGAAAAGTACCCCCGCGAAATCTTGGGTTGAACTTTTATTTCGAATTCAAGAAAACAAAAAACGATTTGGTGAAAAGGTGATTTACTTCAATGATTTACAACAATTCATGAATCATCCTTTTATTCAGACTTCCTCTGATTCTATTGAAAAAGAACAATTAGCTACCTTGGAATATCAGTCAAAAAAATTCAATCGAATTGTACAAAAAATTGAAAATTTAGAATTGTCATCACGCATTCATTCCTTGCTTGAATTAGCTTGTAAAGAGTGGAAAATGGATTGGTTGTTTGCTGTTAATACAATTCGTGAATTGAATCAGGCAGTTTATGCATCATTGTCACCTGATTATTTATTTGAACGAGCCGTAGTGCAAAGTTTTGATTCGTCATTAATTGAGCTTGAAAACATTGCTTCAGAAGGGTTTCCTGAAATGGGATTAAAGAGTTTTGCCTTAGTTTTTAAGAATCATGCCTATACGCGCAACATTGCATACCACGGTAATCCAATTGAAGGACTACAAATTATGGGTTTATTGGAAACGCGTATGTTGGATTTTAAACGAATTATTGTTTTGGGATTGAACGAGGGAAGTATGCCGCCTTCAAATGTAATTCAAACATTTATTCCAATTGATTTACGCAGGTATCTCGGTTTGCCATTGCCAAGAGATAAACAAGGACTATTTGCGCATCATTTTTATCGATTATTGCACCAATCCACTGAGCTGTATATCACCTATTGTTCAAGCGGAGAAGCCATCGGAGGGGCAGAACCTAGTCGCTATATTTTGCAATTGGAAATGGAGCTAGCACGGCTAAATAAAAATGTTGTTATTACTAAGGAACATTATCATATTCCTGAAGAAGAAAACACGATTTTGAATGATGAAATTCAAAAAGATGAGTTTTATTTTAAGCGATTAGATGACTTTTTTTCAAAGCCTTTATCAGCTTCTGCAATCAATAGATATTTGGCCTGTCCGATGGATTTTTATTATCGGTACATTTTAGAATTTGGCGAGGAAGAAAATTTGGAAGAAGAGGTTGCATCAAATACAATCGGATCTTTTATTCACACTGTTTTGGAAGAGTTGTATTTGCCTTTTGCGTATTTAGATAAATCTGGAAATATAAAACTTACCGAACGAAAATATTTGACCATTACTGATATTGATGAAATGTTACTGAATTATGAAAGACTAATTCGAATTCAATACCTGAAGCACTTTGAAAACAATGCTGCCGCCTTTGAAACAGGAAAAAATTTGATTAGTTATAAAATGGCGATTGAGTTAACAAAAAAAATACTTGAAGCGGAACGCCTTGAAATTCATACAACTGGAATTTCTCGTTGGATTTATCAACTTGAAGGATTGTTGTATTCTTCCATTGAAATTGATTTGAACGGCGAAAAGAAAACAATTCTCTTCAAAGGATTTGTGGATCGAATTGATGGTGTGGGTGATGCAATGCGTATAATTGATTATAAATCAGGTAAGGTGAAAGCGGAACATGTAAAATTTGCGTTAGGTAAAGACGGAGATGTGATAAAGGCATTTCATAATACAAAGCACGGTGTTCAATTGGTTTTATACTGCATTTTGTTCAAGGAGAAATTTGGTCATTTGCCTCAAGAAGCGGCTATAGCCTCATTAGTGAATGTAAAAGAAGGACTGTTTTGCTTGAACTCGGATAAAATGTCGGTGCAAGAAATAGTTGATTTATTCCCTAAATTATTGGGGCAAATAATCAAAGAATTGTATGATCCTTCTATTCCTATTAAGCACGAAAGTGAAAGTAAGTACTGTAATTTTTGCTAACCGAATTTTGTTTTTTATGTTCATCTACCAACGAATTTTCGTAATTTCGCGGTGAAAATATTAACCCCTTAATTGATTTAACTATGGTTTTCGATTTGGACATGATAAAAAAAGTGTATGAAAAATACCCGGAACGTATTGCTGCTGCGCGTCAAGTAGTTGGCAGGCCTTTAACTCTATCAGAAAAGATTTTATACGCCCACCTTTGGGATGGGAATGCATCATCAGCATTTGAAAGAGGTAAGTCATACGTTGATTTTGCTCCAGATCGCGTGGCTATGCAAGATGCAACTGCACAAATGGCCTTATTACAATTCATGCAAGCGGGTAAGATGAAAGTCGCGGTTCCGTCTACTGTACATGCAGATCATTTGATTCAAGCAAAAGTGGGTGCAACCAAAGACCTTCAAGAATCATTGAATCAAAACAATGAGGTATTTAATTTTTTATCCTCGATTTCTACCAAATATGGAATTGGTTTCTGGAAACCAGGTGCCGGGATCATTCACCAAGTGGTGTTGGAGAACTATGCTTTTCCGGGTGGGATGATGATCGGAACCGACTCACATACAGTGAATGCTGGTGGATTAGGCATGGTTGCCATTGGTGTTGGTGGAGCAGATGCTGTTGATGTAATGGCAGGAATGGCTTGGGAGTTGAAATTCCCTAAATTAATTGGCGTTAAGTTAACCGGAAAATTAAATGGTTGGACTTCAGCCAAAGACGTGATTTTA
>CAMBBW010000079.1 GCA_945863425.1 Lishizhenia tianjinensis | reverse complement strand
AATACACAAAACTTGTTGATTTATCCAAATCCTGCAACATCTGAATTAACATTATCTTTTTTAGACAATGAGCAACACACAATCATCATTAAAGATATGATGGGACGAATTGTTTTTCAAAACTTAGAGATAACTAGTTCAACCAAAATCAATCTTTCGTTCTTAAAATCAGGAAATTACTTAGTAGTTTCAGACAACATTCAAACTACTAAATTGATAAAAAATTAATATTTATTCATATGAAACAAGTGCTTATTTCGATCTTATTTTTTAGTATCGCTAGTTCATCAATTGGTCAAACGATTCAACCTTCAAAAGAGTTAAAAACAAAGATCACCCGTCAAGATGAAAAAGGAATTGAAACACCAGCAAAGCCAATTAACAAATCGAATACAATAGAAATGTCACGTCCAATTGACAAGGTAAGAGTTAAAAAATTACCCATTAGAAAAGAAGTTGAAATTAGTAAATCGTTAAAAAATGATTAGTCGAGTTCTACCATTAGCTCTCTTTTTTTTCCTAATTGGAAGAGTTAATAGTCAATCTTTTAACGAGGGGTTTGAGAATATAGCCACCTTAACTGATTGGTACATTCAAAACAACAGCGATTCTCCTGATTTAGATTGGGGTGTAGGAGATATAACTGTTTTTCCGGCTCAAGCGGGCACAACGGGATCCTATTTATCTGTGAATTATCAAAGTACTTTATCAACTGCGCCTGCCACAATAAGTAATTGGTTATTTGCACCAACGCGAACCTTGAATAATGGAGATATAATTTCATTTTATACTCGAACAACGGCTGGAACCCCCGTTTATCCTGATCGTTTAGAAGTGCGATTAAGCACTGCTGGAAATGGAACAAATCCCGGAACAACAACAACTTCAGTTGGTACATTTACTACTTTACTACTTTCCGTAAATCCGAATTTAACAACTACTGCATACCCAATCGGATGGACTCAATATTCGGTAACAATTTCTGGACTTCCAGGACCCACCAATGGTCGAGTTGCTTTTCGCTATTTTGTAACCAACGGAGGGCCAGGAGGAGCTAACTCAAATTTCATTGGAATTGATAGTTATAGTTATACTTCAGTAGCAACTCCTCCTAGTAATGATGCTTGCGCTAATGCAATAAATTTAACTCAAGGTACAACTTGTTTAGCCACTTCAGGTTCTGTAATGAATGCAACTCAATCAGCCATAGGGTGTTCTGGAACGGCAAATAATGATGTTTGGTATAAATTTACCGCAAATACTACTGGGGCAATTATAAACGTAGTTGGTTCAATCGAATTTGATGCAGTGTTCGAAGTGTTTAATGGTAGTTCTTGTGCCAACCTAACTTCATTAACTTGCATAGATAATACGTTTGAAGGCGCTACCGAATCAACCACACTAACTAATTTAGTTCCCGGTCAAACCTATTACATTCGCGTACATGATTGGTTAGACGGCATTCCCAATACCATGGGTTTTACTATTTGTGTTGTGAATTTTACGCCCTGTTTATTGACTCCGCCAGTTGGTTCAATAGTTGAAAATGAATTGTGTGGAACAGATGGAAACGGCGGTTGTAACGCTACACCTAACGCATATCAACCAATCTCTTGCGGCCAAACAGTGTTTGGTAACGCATGGGCGACAAATGGAAATCGAGATTTAGATTGGTATCAATTTCAATTAGTTGAACCAGGAGTTGTGACTTGGTCGGCAACAGCTGAATTTCCTTATAATTTATACATTGTAGATATATCCAATTGCGCAAACCCAGCAATACTAGCGACAGCCAGTTTCATGGCGTGTCAAAATGGTTCTATTTCATATCCAATTACTATTCCTTCAAATTATGCAGTTTTAATCGCCCCAAATACGTTTGATGGATATGCTTGCGGGACATCTAATGATTATTTTGCCACCTTAAACTTACCGGTAACGAACCCCTCATTATCTAGTTCTCCTTCTTTTATTTGTGCCAATGATTCTTCTTTGGTTTCAGGAAACCTTTCGGGAGGTTATGAATGGTTCCAAGTCGGTAATCAAACAAGTTTAGGGCTGGGGAACTCATTTTTTATTCCAGATGCTCAATCTTATTATGCAAAATATACCAATGGCAATGGATGTATTGGTTATAGTGATACAATATCTGTAACCGTTGTTCCATTGGACGATGCTACTTTTTATTATCCAACAAACACCGTGTGTGTGAATTCGTTAAATCTTGTTCCAACCATAGTAATGGTTCCTCCGTTTGGTTATTTCACCTCAGAACCGGCAAACATACAATTCGTTGATAACTTTTTAGGGGAAATAGACATGACACAAGCGCTAGAGGGCAACTATACGATCACGTTTCACACTGAAGGGATTTGCCCCAACACCTATTCTCAGAACCTAACGATAACATTGAATCCCTCTGCGGAATTTTCCTATTCTAATCTGCTAATTTGTAATTCAGATTCTATTCAATCCGTTGTTCTTAGTCCAAATTCCTCCATTGGATTTTTTAGCGCAAACTCTTCCTTGATAGATGTTGCGCCTAATTCGGGTGATATTAATCCCTTGAATAGCTCAAATGGAACATTTGTAATTTATAACACTATTGCGGCTTCCGGTTCTTGCTCAACTGTGATTGATTCTTTCCTTGTGCAAATTCATGGCCCTATAATCAACTTCCCTCCAATTGATACACTTTGTCCTAACGCACCTATTTTCGATTTGAATGCAACCCCTATTGGAGGTGTTTTCTCGGGGATTTCTGTAACTAACAATCAATTTGATGTATCAATTGGCTCTTGTATTGTTACTTATACAGTTGTCGATGCAAATAATTGCTCTAGTTCCACAAATCAGCCTTTTACTGTTGAACCTTCAACCCCCCTTAGTTTTGGGGCATATCCAGATCAATGTGCAGATTCAGACCCCTTGTCGTTAAATCTCGGGACACCCACTGGTGGCTTTTATTCAGGATTAAACATTCAAAACAATTCTTTTCTTGTATCTAATGCAGCGGTTGGAGGCAATTCGTTTTATTATGTTTACACTTCGAATAATGGATGTACAGACTCTATTCAAGGTGCCGTTATAGTGCGTGAAAACCCAATAATTATTTTTGACCCACTTCCGTCAACTTGTGATACAACTGCGAGTATTGTTCTTGCGGGTGTAAGTCCCGTTGGTGGAGTTTTTACCGGTAACGGTGTAACTAATGGCAGTTTCTTCCCTTCTTCTGTTGGTTCCGGATCTTATGTCGTTTCTTATTCTATTACAATCAATGGTTGTAGTTCAATAGCCGATCAAAATATAACGGTTGACAACTGTGCTGGATTAATTGAAAATTCCTCGCATTTTAGTATTTCACCTAACCCATCTACGGGGACTGTCTTTATCGAAAGCACGAATGTTTTAGATCAAATTCAAATTCTCACAATTGATGGAAGAATTGTAAAGAATATAAATCAGCTTGAATCACAATCAGTTTTAATTAATGACTTAGCTCCGGCTTCTTATTTTATTCTTTTGAAAAGCGGCGAATTATTTTATCATTATCAATTGATTGTTCAGTAACTATGTCGCTGTATTTGATAAAAAAGACGCGGGTTTTAATTTTATTAGGTTTTACTTCTGTTTTTTCATGTTTTGGACAAATTAAACAAATTGATTGTCATGCATATGATGGATGGAAAAAACTAGAAAAACAACAAGTATCAGCAACGGGATTGTGGATAAGCTATGAAATCAATCCTCTGAAAGGAGATGGGTATTTATATTTTTATAATCAGAAATCATCGAAATTAGATTCAATAAAGAGAGGAAAAGATGCTAGCATTTCCTTACAAGAGGACGTTATTGCTTATAGACTTACCCCTGGTTTTGACACATTGCGAACAAGTGAATTAAAAAAACTGGATAAAAAAAAGTGGCCTAAAGATACCTTGTGTATTTTCCTTCCACAAAAAGATACAACAATAAAAACCCCGAAATTAAAGCGGTTTTCTATATCTGAAGAATCGAATGTAGTTGCGTATACTACTGAAAAGGAAAATCCTAAGCCCCTGCCCAAGAAGAAAAAGCGAGTATTTAAAAAGAAGAAAATAACTAAAGAGATTGCTTCGGATGGATTTCCTTTTTTTATTTTCACTTCAAACAACGAACATGTAGTAAAGGAGATTAATGTTACTGATTATTCAATTTCAAAAAAAGGAAATTATGTAGCCTACATTCACCACCAAAAAGATAAAGTAGATTCTTGTAAACTAGTGCTTTATAATGTCAATGATGGGTCAAAAAAAATAATCCTATCTGCAAAAACGAGCATTCAAACTCCCGTTTGGAGCGAAACAGAAACAACAATGGCTTTCTTGTTTTCGTCAGACACTTCAAAAACCAAACAATATAATCTTTCTTTAGTTGATTTAAAAACAATGAAAACCCAAATTTATGGTGATACTACTCAACCATTTTTTGGTAACGATTTTGGTATTTCAGAACACAGAAAATTAAGTTTCACAAGAGATGGACGATTTTTGTTTTTTGGTAGATCCTTTCGATTAATACCTGAAACAAAAGATACACTCCTCGAATCCGAAAAACCAAAATTAGATATCTGGCATTATCAAGATAAATCACTTCAGTCACAACAATTAGTCAATTTGAAACTTGATGAAAAAAGAAACCAACTTTGCTTGCTTAACTTGAAAACGGACAAAATGATTCAGTTATCTAATGATACGTTAGATATAAATCCAACAACTGATTTAGTTTCTAATTATCTGATGGCTCGTTCGAATGAAAAGTATAAAATAGAATCACAATGGACCGCTCCAAGCCGTTCTGATTATTATCGAATATCGGCTATAGATGGAAGTGTACAGCCTATTATCAAAGGAGTGTTTTATTCTGGATCACTTTCTCCTAGTGGAGGGTTTTTTAGCTATTTCGATCCCGATAAGAAGGAGTATCATTTAATGAATTTAGAAGAAAAAACCGACGACTGCGTTTCTTGTTCATCAAATAACACTACTTGGATTGAAGACATAAATGGAATGCCTATGAAGGCTGGTCCAGTTGGTGAAATTGGATTTACCAAAAATGAAACGGAATACCTTTTTCGTTCTGAATTTGATGTGTGGAGTTACGAAATCTCTTCAAAAAAGCTGACCTGTTTAACAGAAAAGGAGGGAGAGAAATCTAACATACGATATGAACCCATTTTATGGAATAATGATTCACTTTTTGTAGACTTCGATAACCTGTTGTTAAAAGGATTCAATACAAAAACAAAAAGTGAATCAGTACACGAATTTGTTCAACATGATAATCATCTTGATTTGAAACACGTTTATAGTGGAGATTTCTCTATAAAATTCATTAAAAGATCAAAAGATAAAAGCACTGTTTTACTTCGGAAGTCCACAGTAATAGAATATCCTGAATTAACGGTAATGAATTTCAAGTGGGAAAATGAACGGGTAATTTCGAACACTAATCCGCAACAAAAGGATTATCTTTGGTCAACCGTTGAATTGGTAAAATGGAAAAGTTATTCGGGAATTGAATTGGAAGGATTAGTGTATAAACCAACTGATTTTGATGCAACAAAAAAATACCCGTTAATTCTTTACTATTACGAATTAAATTCGGACGGGCTTCACGATTATCACTCTCCTCGACCCACAGCAAGCATTATTCATCCTACTGAATATGCTTCTGCAGGTTATGTGGTATTTATACCTGATGTGCGATATAAGCCCGGATTTCCAGCTAAAGGGGCGTTTGATTGCATTATGAGTGGTACTGATCATGTATTGAAATTATACCAAAATATTGATTCAACTCGCATGGGATTACAAGGTCAGAGTTGGGGAGGGTATCAATCTGCCCAGTTAATTACAATGACTAAACGATATGCCGCGGCCATGGCTGGAGCGCCTGTTGGAAATATGTTTTCTGCCTATGGAGGAATCCGATGGGGAAGTGGCTTAAATAGACAATTTCAATATGAAAGCACGCAAAGTAGAATTGGAAAAACAATTTGGCAAGCTCCAGAACTTTATTTCGAAAACTCTCCTTTGTTTCATTTGCCCAATGTTTCCACCCCTTTGTTGATTATGCATAATGATCAAGACGGTTCTGTACCATGGTATCAAGGAATTGAGTTGTTCACAGGGATGAGGCGCTTAGGTAAGCCTTGTTGGTTGCTGAACTACAATGGGGACGATCATAATTTAACGAAACTCGCAAATAAAATTGATTTAAGTATACGCATGCGCCAGTTTTTCGATTATTATTTATTGAATAAGTCAATGCCAACTTGGATGTCAGAAGGATTGCCAGCTATTGAAAAAGGGAAAATGCTAAAGTATGAACTCGAAAAAGATTAGAGGCAAGTTATTATTATTTTCATTGATTATATTGTTTCTTACGATAACTCTGCTTTCCCTTCTTCCCCCAAAATCGGCATTAAACTTAGAAAACAAAGATAAATTATCCCATTTTTTTGCGTATTTTGTTTTGTCGTTAAATACTTTCCTTCTAAGTCGAATTTCATGGAGGAAAATCTGGATCGCAATTATTCTAATTGGGTATGGCTTTTTACTTGAATGGATTCAAGGCTTTGTTCCTGGGCGTGAGTCGAGCGTAATGGATGGAATAGCCAATTCAAGTGGGGTGATTTTTGGTTTTTTAGTAATTTTTATAAGTTATAAAATTCATGAAAAAAGGTAAAGTAATAGGTTTAGGAGGGGTTTTTATAAAATTTCAAGACCCTCAAAAAATGATGAAATGGTATCAAGACGTATTAGGCCTAACAACTAATGATTATGGAGTTCTATTTTCATTTAACGGATATGATGAACCAAAAGGATACTTACAATTAGGAACATTTCCGGCTGATTCTGATTATTTTGGAGAACCTAAGCAATCATACATGTTGAATTTCAGGGTAGATGATTTAACTCAATTATTACTTCATTTAATAGAAAAAAATGTACCCATTTTAGATTCAATTGAAACGTATGATTATGGTAAATTCCTTCATATTTCAGATCCGGAAGGAAACCGAATCGAATTATGGGAGCCTATTGATAATGCATTTGACAATGAAACACAAGTTCAAATGTTATAGGTAAGCCGTTAGACGGACTTTCCTCCGACAAAAATTCCGTAAGACACAGCCCTTTTCTTTCCTATAACATTCGGAAACTATTTCTTTACGACAGTTTTTACTTTAATTCTTTTCGCTTCTTTAAGACTGTTATTAAGCATCCATTCAATTTGACCATTGACACTACGAAATTCATCAGCAGCCCATTTTTCAATGGCTTTCATAGTTTCTGAATCTATTCTTAATGCAAATGACTTTTTTTCAGACACCCCTTATTGATTTAAAGTTCCCGTATTTATTACAGGTTTCGTCTCACTATCACCACAAAGGACTACCATTAAATTGCTGACCATTGCCGCTTTTCTATCTTCATCGAATTCAATAATTTCTTTATCTGCTAAAAGTTTTAAGGCACTTTCTACCATGCCGACTGCACCTTCAACAATTTTATGACGGGCTGCAACAACTGCAGACGCTTGCTGTCTCCTTAACATTGAATGAGCAATTTCAGGAGCATAAGCCAAGTATCCTATTCTCGACTCTACAACTTCTATCCCGGCTATTTCTAAACGCTCTGTGACTTCGCGCTCAAGTGCTTTATTTACATCATCGAAATTGGTGCTTAATGTCACTGTTGCTTTTTCATCTTCAAAATGATCGTACGGAAAAGAACCAGCAAGTTTTCTAACTGCTGAATCTGTTTGAATTCTTATAAAGTTTTCGTAATTATCTACTTCAAACGTAGCCTTAAAAGTGTTCTTAACTTTCCAAACTAAAATAACGCTAATCATTATTGGGTTTCCCATTTTGTCGTTTACTTTAATTTTCTCACTCTCAAAATTTCTTGCTCGCAACGACAAACTTGTCCTTGTGTACAATGGGTTAATCCAAAACAAACCGTTTTGTTTTACGCTCCCTTTATATTCTCCAAACAATAAAAGGACTTTTGAGCTATTCGGACTTACGACAATTATACCCTTCGTTATAATAATTAATAATGGTGTTAGTGCAATTCCTAAGACGTTGTTGTTTGAGCTAAAGCCAAAAGCCATTAATGCTGCACTTATTAAAAGAATGACAACGGCTAAATAACCGTTAAACGGTGTTATAATCTTTTCTGTTTTCATAATGAGTAATATATAAATGATATCATATTGATATCACAAATATAAACAATAATTTAATACAAAAACAAATATTTTAACCAAATGACCTATCTTCCTCGACTTCTGAACAATAACTGCGGACACCGACATAAAAACTGTGTGCAATGGCCAACCTATAACCCGGGTTTAACTCCATGCCTTCACTCTCGCTTCGAAAAAACGATTTTTATAAAATAAATAAATCTAACTTCGGAACAACAATTTATTAAAAAAGTCGGCACGGCGACAATCCCGTTGCCGAATTGAGAAAACATCATCAATAATTAATCCCCTATGTACAGATTATTAATTTTGGCACTACTAGTAGTTTCATGCAATCAGAAAAAAGTAAAAAAAGCTACAAGTACAACCAATCAAACTAGTGAGCCAAAAAAAACAATTCAACAACTAAGTGAGAGTGTTGTTTCTATTGACAGCCTCAAGATTCTCATCAACAAATTTGATCATTTAAAGGGATTTAAGCCGGCATCCAATTATCCTACCGTTTCTATTTTAGGAGATTTCTATGGGGATGGAATAAAGGATATTGCAGTATTAACAGATAACGGTATTTCTTTAGATATAGTGGTTTTTAATTTTAATAAAACAATAGAAGCCCATATAATTGGCACTGGAAATGATAAAACAAAATCCAATTTTTATTTTTCAGAAATTTTCTCAGCTGTCAAACCTGGGGAAATATTATGGTCCAATTACGATAAAGATTATATTCGTTTTGAAGATGTTCCTGAAAAAGACAAAGTTAAATTATCCTATGATGCCATTTTTATCCACTTCAAAGATAAATGTGGTGGCGGGTTCATTTATTGGAAAGACGGCGCTTTTCGTTGGTTGGATCAATTCTAATACCTCTTGTAATTCAATAATATATGGGTGTTTTTTTTCCTTGAGTTAAGAATAATGCGAATAGTTCTTAATAATAAATTAACATTACATTAACGCTTTCATTACCTACCTGCCGTTCCTTTGCAGGAATAAAATAGCAATATGAAAAACAAGTGTTTATTTCTACTTTTCCTTATTTCTCCCATCTTCTTTTATGCTCAAAACGGTATTCTAACAGGGAGCATTATAAATCAAACAACAGGAGAGAAAATCGAAATGGCCCGCATTAAAGTAGAGGGCTTAAATAAAGGCGGTTTCTCTGATAGTGTTGGGGTTTATACAATTGGTGGGCTGAAAGCCGGAACTTACACCATTACATGTACTGTAGACCAAATGGGAACAGACACGTTGAAAAATGTAGTGATCAATGCTGGACAAACAACAACCTTAGATTTCCAATTGAAAAGCTCTATAAAAACGCTAACAGATTTCAATATTGCCATTCAAAAAAACAAAGAATCGGTTAATGAAACCGAAAAAATGAAGCAAAAAAATGCTTCAGTAATTGAAATCATCGGAAAAGACGCATTCAACAAATCGCCTAATTCGAACGCTGCTGAAATTTTTAAACGAGTAAGTGGAGCTAGCGTTCAAGACAATAAGTTTGTTGTAGTAAGAGGGTTGAGTGACCGATATAATTTTGCGTTAATTAATGGAGCGGCGCTCCCAAGTTCTGAAAGTGATCGAAAAGCCTTTTCATTCGATTTATTTCCAGCGAACATGATTGATAATTTAATGATAACAAAATCGGCCACCCCAGATCTTCCGGCTGAATTTGCTGGCGGAGTAATTAACATCAATACCACTGAACCAAAATCAAAAAACTTTCAAAATATACAAATCACCTCCGCTTATAATACCTTAAGTACGTTTAAGCAATTTAAAACGTATGACGGTACTCCAACGGATTTTCTTGGGTATGGAACAGCAGGTCGTAGTATTCCAAGTGGGCTCGCCTCAACAACTGATTTTGATGTAATGAGCGTAGAGGAAAAAGCAAATCAAGCTAAAAAAATAAACGCTTCTTGGTCAACAAGAAACAGAACAGCCTTACCTAATTTTAACCTGCAATATACACTTGGTAGATCCATTAATCTAAAAGATTCTTCTCAACTAGGATATGTTTTGGCATACAGTTATCAAAATAATTTTTCCATTAATCAAATAAACCGGAAAGAATTTGAGGAACAAGCAGCAGGGACTATAAAGACAAATGATTTAACAGACACGGTTTACACCAACAGTGTGGTTAGCAGTGCTATGGCCAATTTTAAATACTCGTATGGACGAAAAAACACCCTTCAATTTAAAAATTTATATAACGTAAATTCGGATGATAAAGTGACTGTTAGACAGGGAAAACGTGATATAACGGGTGGTATTAACAATGAACGTTCAACGAATATGTGGTATACACAGAACAACTTATACACTGGGCAATTAATTGGTTCACATGAAAACCGAAATCAATTGAAATTTAATTGGGTACTTGGCTTAAGTAATGTGAAAAGAGACATCCCTAATTTGAGAAGAACGGTCTATCGACAAACGGAAACAACTGAGCCCTATGCTGCTGTTGTTCCAACAACTGATTTAAGCTCACTAAGTGCAGGAAATATGTTTTGGTCAACATTAAATGAGAAAAACATTAATTCGCGTTATGATTTTTCTAAATTATTTACTTGGGGTAAAACCAAAAACGACCTAAAAATTGGCGGAATGCACCAATACAGAACAAGAACATTTGCAGCTCGAAACATAGGTTTTTCGCAGTATGATCCTGCTGGACCGGCTTCATTTAATTCAAGCCTTTTGTTATTATCTCCGGATAAAATTTTTGCTCCTGAAAACATGGGCTTAATGGCTGATGGAAGTGGTGGATTTAAATTAGAAGAAGGAACAAATGTAGATGACAGTTATCAGG
>CAMBBW010000078.1 GCA_945863425.1 Lishizhenia tianjinensis | reverse complement strand
TTATTGCGTGATTCTTCCACTTTAGCTTTCAATTCTTCGCGATATGCCTCCATTTTAGCAAAAATAGTTGCATCAAATGCCGCAATCATTCGAGCGGCTAACAACCCTGCATTCTTGGCTCCATTCAAGGCTACTGTTGCTACAGGAATTCCACTTGGCATTTGCAAGATCGATAAAATAGAGTCCCACCCGTCGATGGAATTGGACGATTTAATTGGAACACCAATTACGGGTAGTGAAGTTAGTGAAGCAGTCATTCCCGGCAAATGCGCCGCACCACCAGCACCCGCGATTATCACAGAAATACCTTTTTCATGTGCCG
Source organism: Lishizhenia tianjinensis (assembly GCA_945863425.1). Lineage (GTDB taxonomy): Bacteria > Bacteroidota > Bacteroidia > Flavobacteriales_D > Crocinitomicaceae > UBA952. The sequence goes on along the minus strand of CAMBBW010000078.1, from coordinate 10,762 downwards.
TTTTAGCATAATCCAACATTCTTTCAGGAGTACGATGCGCTGAAACAATATCTAGTTCAGTTTGGATTCCAAATTCTTGTAAAACATCTTTTGCTTCCTGCATAACAGGCAGATCAGAAATACTACCCATTATTATTCCTACTTTCGCCATCTGATTCAGTTTTAGTAATTTGAATATTGCTTTTGCTTTCTATTAATTCTGAAGGATTTAATTCATCCAAACTTAATTCAGTATTATCCATCTCCAAGTTTTGTTCAATGGATTGGTTTATGTTCTGAGCTCCTTCGTTTAAATTAGCACTTCCATAATGAACGGTCTCATTGATATCGACCAACACTTGATCCAAGGGCTGTTTTATCTCTTCTTCCGTTTGTTGTATGAATGCATTCAAATTCAAATCCTTTTTCACATCCAAACCAGATTTTTTTATTTCTTCTTGCAAATCTGCCGAAGCATTGCGAATTTCTTTCATTGTTCGACCTAAAGTACGAGCCATTGTTGGAATACTTTTAGAACCAAAAAAAATAAGAATAACTAAAAAAATGACTAAAATTTCAGTTCCTGAAACGTCACTTAGAAAAAGGGGATAAAAAATTTGCGTTAACACAAAACAAAAATACAATTTATCGGAGAGTTGGCAACTTTACCAACGGCCTCTTTCGTTAAATCGTGTTATATTTCTTACGGATTTCTTTTGTTTTGTAGTTTATTGTTGTGTTTTTACACCTTTCAAATTCATTTGAATTGGTTATCTTCGCGCATCAAAATTAAGATTATGTCAAAAAAAGAAGTGTATATTATTTCAGCGGTTAGAACTCCTATGGGTTCTTTTCTTGGGGCTTTTGCTTCAATTCCCGCAACTCAACTTGGTTCAATAGCAATTAAAGGCGCATTAGAAAAATCGGCAGTTCCGGTGGATGCGATCGATGAAGTATTTATGGGAAATGTGCTTCAGGCAGGCGTTGGTCAAGCACCTGCACGACAAGCTGCACTTGGCGCGGGACTAAATCAAAATGTTCCTTGTACAACTATAAATAAGGTGTGTGCATCTGGTATGAAATCTATTATGCTTGGCGCCCAATCTATCCTAACTGGAGATAACCAGGTGGTAATTGCAGGTGGAATGGAAAACATGTCACAAACCCCACATTATTTAGACGGAAGAGGCGGGACCAAATTTGGTAATATTGGCATGTTAGATGGCATTACGAAAGACGGTTTATTAGACGTATACAGCAAAGTACCTATGGGAAATTGTGCTGAATTGTGCGCGAAAGAATATAATATCACACGAGAAGACCAAGATAATTTTGCAATTACTTCTTACACTCGTGCCGCAGCTGCATGGAATTCAGGTAAATTCAATAATGAAATAGTTCCTGTTTCTGTTCCACAGCGCAAGGGAGAGCCTATTTTAGTAAACGAAGATGAAGAATACAAAAATGTATTTTTAGATAAAATCCCATCTTTACGCCCAGCATTTGATAAAGACGGAACAATAACAGCTGCCAATGCATCTACGTTGAATGACGGAGCTTCTGCGTTGGTATTGGCTTCTGCTGAGGCGGTTGAAAAATATGGTTTAACACCTATTGCGAAAATAGTTAGTTATGCAGATGCTGCACAAGCACCTGAATGGTTTACAACCTCGCCTTCCCTAGCTGTTCCAAAAGCACTTGAAAAAGCAGGACTAACTACATCCGATGTAGATTATTGGGAATTAAACCAAGCTTTTTCAGTGGTTGGATTAGCAAACATGAAGATTTTAGGATTAGATCCTTCGAAAGTTGATGTGAATGGCGGAGCTGTTGCTTTAGGTCATCCACTTGGAAATTCAGGATCACGAGTGATTGTAACATTGATCAATGTACTAAAACAAAACAACGCTAAAATTGGTGGAGCAGCTATCTGTAATGGTGGTGGAGGTGCATCAGCAATGATTATTGAAAACATCTAATCTATTTTTAATTTTAGATAAGTGAATCCCTGTATTACGGGGATTTTTTTTGTACAGTTCAAATTTCTTTTCAGCTAAACCGTTTATTATTAACCATTTTTACGAAAGACTGAACACCCATTACATGTTTTAAAAACTTATTCTGCTCCCGTTCAGTTGGTTGGCCCTCGATGGAATAATGCCTTTGAGTGGCAGTTTCTAATCCATTCTTTGCTAAATCATGTATCATGGCACGCAATTTCTTTTTCACCTTTCGATCTACTGTTAGTTTATGATTCACCACAACTCCTGTAATCTTCTGTTTTTTATTGTTCCCAGCGCATCGAAGTTTTTTCACGTTAATGGAGAAGTTTTCTGATTTGATTGTTTCAATTAAAGCCAATATTATTTCATCCGTAATATACTGATCTCCTGAAAAGGTTAGATCATCTGCATAACGCGTGTACGTTAACCCATGATTTTGAGCCTCGGCTTGTAATTTCTCATCCAATTCCAATGAACATAAATTTGCCAATACTGGAGAGGTTGGCGCACCCGTTGGTAATGCCCCTTTATACGTACAGAGAAGTGCTAATGCAGTTGAAATTTCATTGGTAAATCCCCAAGAAAGAAATAAACTTCTCACTTTTTTTGAATGAATTGAGGAGAAATAATTTTCTAAATCAATAGATAAAACCCGTTGTTTTTTTACATGAGGCATTGCATTTGAAACGATGGAACGATGAACTTGAAAAGATTTTGGAATAAATCCGTGAACATTTTCGGGTAATTGAGAACAATAAACTGACTGAATATATAAATTGAGTTTTCGCTGTATATTCATTAATTCCATATCCGGTTGAAAAATCAATCGAGGTTTGCCTTTCTTTTTTGGAATTGTAAACTCTTTATAATTGGGCGAATTAATCAACTGCTCTAACTTTAATGGAGAGTATTGTAGAAAAAGGGATAATTCCAACCAAGTTGAAATACTTAGAAATGCCAATGCCCTTCCCTCCAAAACTGAATTTGAAAAGGAAGGGATGACACCATTAGACGTACAAATCATGCGTCTAATTTCCGCAGCGTGTAAATCTCTTTTTTCAAGTAACAAAGTAAATTGCATAAATTACTAAAAAACTAACTAAGTTATTTTCATTTTAAAAACTGCCGGTCGCTATCTTAGGTGGCGTATTCGGGAATGCGAAGCATTCACGCATACGGAGTACTAAATACCTCTCTTTTCTCTTGGATTGCGGAGCACAATCGCTTATCGTACCATGCGACACATAGGTTGAACCGGCAGTTAATTAAAACGGAGCATCTTCTTCTTCAATTTCCCTTAATCGATCTGGAGAAAATTGGATTTTTCTTTCAAATGGAACAAAAGGTATAATTCCTCCGAAAGGTAAATTATGTTTAACCTGCACACTGCCTATGTAACCATTTCGATTTTTGGCAACATCAATTTCCATGATATTCTTGGTAGAGTCTCCATTCTCATCCTCATTAAAACCATAGTATTCAGGCCGGTACAAAAAGAGTACTTTATCTGCATCTTGTTCAAAAGAGCCAGACTCACGCAAATCGCTCAGAACAGGACGTTTATCTCCACCCCGATATTCACAGCTTCTACTCAATTGACAAGTAACCATAATACAAACATTCTTTTCTCGAGCCAATTTTTTTAACTCACGACTTATGTACCCTAATTCCAATTCACGCTGATGTCGGTAGCGATTTGATTCCATTAATTGTAAAAAATCAATGAAGATTGCCTTAACTCCCATTTCATCAATGTATCGATTACAATAAGACTTAAATGCCAGCATACTTTTGGATGTTTCATCACTTATGTATATCGGCAAATTCTCTATTTCATTCTTGACTCTTTCAATCAATTTCCATTGCTCCGATGAAATGTTTTTCTTTTTAAATTCGCTGTAATTGATTTCGGTTAAAGATGAGATTAAACTATGAACGAAGTTATCTTTACCTGTATCCAATGCAAAATACAATACAGGGAATTTTCGCGCACCTTCTAACATCATATATTGCAGAAATTTAGATTTTCCCATTCCAGGTCTTGCTCCAATCAAGATAAACTCACCCATGCCAAATCCACCGGTAATATCATCCAAATTAGAAATCCCGCTTTTATATTCAAACTCTCTATTTTCAGCCTGTAAATAATTGAGTGAATCATTAATCAATTGACTTAATTTGCTCGATTCCTTTAATTCGTTCATTAAAAGAAATTCATTTTCTTGTAATACTTGAGCAATTTTTTCATGAACGTATGCATCTGAAAAAGAACCGTTTTCTAATACTTCTAACAATTTTTTTCGAAATATTCTATTTATTTCCATAGGTGTTTTTTGGTTTTATTCGATGTAAGATTATTCTTTATCCTCGTCAAAAAACATAGCACTCGAGTTACCACTATTTTTACTGTGTTCATAGTTTCGCACCGATTGACTCACCTTAAACATCATGGAACGGTATTCAGAACGATCAAATGAAGCCACATTTTCGGACTTAATATTCAGTCGATCCGTCATAACACGTGCATTGATACCAGCACCTAAAAAAGTAAATAGCCATTTATCTGTGGCATTTAGCACTTCAATCATTTTAGATATTTGCTCATACGTATAAAACTGAGAAGCATTTTCATGACCATCTGTAAGAATGAGAACTACAACAGTTGCTAAATTCTCGTTTATTTCTTTACCAAATTTTTCTTGTATAGCATCAACTGATTTACCAATCGCGTCAAGTAATGCGGTTGTTGATCCTGGTTGATAATTCTCTCTGGACAATAAAGGAATATTTTCAACATTTGCAAAGCGAATGATATCCGTAACCACATCCTCGAAATAAGTCACCGAAACCACGTATTCATTATCCGGAAAATCTTCTTTTAATTTTTTAATGGTTGTTAATTGAGCGTTAAATCCTTCGATGGTTTGATTTTCCAATCCTGCCATAGACCCACTTTGATCCACGATAAAGTGGTAAATTGTTTTTTTGTTTTTCATATTATTTGTTTATTTATTTGTTATATAATTAAAAGCAGCTTTAGCGTTTGTCATATTATAGGTATAGATTCCATTAGCACAGGAACTTTCATTTATTCTTACTTTCATAGTACTAGCTGCTTTAAAGACTTTTAAGAAGCCTGGTTCTGATTCCATATCCCATGTAATGTAAACTACATCAGATGTACTTCCTTTATAGCCCTTAAATTCAAATTTATTGTCTACACCATTAACTACTAATACTACATCAACTTTTGGGTCCTCATCACAATAATCACCACCACTTATTTCAAGTACAACAGCACTGTCTATTACTAACATATATGCTTCTGCACCATTATTTTCTGGTGTATATGCCATTTTAAATGGCTTGTCAAATCCATTTTTTATTGTTTTAAAAGACCATTGAGCATTAAGAGTTCCTACCATTAATACACCCATTGCTAAAAAAATACTTTTCTTCATTATCATTTATTTTTATTATTATTATTAATTCATTTTTATATATCGATCTAAGCACTCATCGCATAGGTCTGGATGCCTAATTGAAACGATTTGTCCGTCTTTGAAGTCAAAAGCAAAACAAAAAACCACTTCATTTCTATCCTTATTTTCTGGAGAGCCTATTTTGATATTGAAGTCATCCATATCATCTTCGAAAGGATTAAAATCGGGATAACGAAATTCCAAAACCGGTTGACAAGGAAGAGAATCAATACTATACCCTTGCTTCACTTCCATATGAAATCCTTTTTCTATTCCCCTAACTTTTTTTAAACATGAAAAAAGATATCCCAATGCCGCATGTTTTTTCATTTTTGAAAAAAAAACACCTTTATCGTGCAGTAAAAACTCCAATTCTTCCAAATCTCTATTTAAAAATGCACATTTAAATTGTGTCACCACCGTGGCATTCTCTAGTTTTTCTTTTTCTGAAATTTGTTTTACTGCTAATTGATTCATATCAAAAAAGGTTTTTTATTAATTAGCTCCACAAATATTTTCTGTGGCGGTGGCACTGCTTAGACAAAGGATGTGCCAATACAGTTTAGCTACCATTTTTGACTTATTATTCGTTTTATTATATCATATATTACATTTATATATTAATTTTTTATATATTTAAAATATTTCTAAACAAATACGACTTTAAATGAAAATTCTAGTTTCGTGGCACGCATACACGCATGATTTCGATAACGGGAAGGTTGTTGAAGATGGTCCAACCAATTCATTTCATCGTTATTTTTTCAAACATGAGAAGCATATTCTACTATCAGCAAAAAAAGACGATGACCTTCGCGCATTACATTTACGTTCCCATTTAGTAAAATCTAATCCTGATCGTACGATAGAAATTCGTTATATGGATCTAACGGACCCGATAGATCATGCTGAAATACAATCTAAAATCCATCCCTTTTTAGCGGAATTAAAGGATGACGAAATAGACGTTTTCATTTCACCAGGAACTCCAGCCATGCAAGTGGTTTGGTATTTAGCACACATGAGTTTAAACTTAAAAACAACGCTTTATCAAACAAGACCTGCAAAATTCACCGTGAAAAAAGATCGTCCTGAATTGATAAAAATTTCTATGGAACGCTCAGCAATTGGATTGACTGCATTATACCACCAACAAGACATTAAAAAATCAAGTTCGGATAATTATTTCACTACTCCAGGAATTGCACGTATTTATGAAAACGCGCGTAAAGTTGCTCTAACAGATGAAGTCTCAGTGTTAATTCTAGGGGCAAGTGGAACGGGGAAAGAAAATCTTGCCAAATACATTCACACAAACTCCATTCGATCCACCAAACCCTACATTGCAATAAATTGTTCTGCATTTAGTGACTCCCTACTTGAATCCCGCTTGTTCGGATACAAAAAAGGAGCCTTTACAGGAGCGGATAGAGATAGCGAAGGGCTTTTCGATGTTGCTAATGAAGGAACTTTGTTTTTAGACGAAATCGGTGATATTTCGCCTTACATGCAACAATCATTGTTACGGGTATTGCAAGAAAAAGAAATTATGCCTTTAGGAGGAAAAGCAAAAAAAATTGATGTGCGTATTATTGCTGCGACGAATCAAAATCTTGTGAAGCGATGCGAAGAAGGTGTTTTTCGTTGGGACTTATACTATCGTCTATCCGTTGTTGAACTTGATTTACCAACCCTCCTTCAGCGCGGAAAAGGTGATTTAAAACAAATGATCGATTTCTTTTTAACCCAGAAAAAAAAGCAACTACGAAAACCTAATAAATTAACATTAACTAAACCTGCATTGGATGTGTTATTGAATTACTCCTATCCTGGAAACATTCGCGAATTGGAAAACATCATTTCACGTCTGTATGTTTTTAATGAAGAAAAGGTAACTGAGGATGTATTACCAAAACGACTGAAACAAGAATCAACCAATCAACCCATGAATTGGGAGCACATTGAAAAAGAACATATTAAAAAAGTTTTAACTCATTTTCAAGGCAACAAAAGACAAACGGCATTAGCAATCGGATGGACGATTAATACCTTGAATGCCAAGATTGAAAAATATGATCTCCTTGATTTCATAACGAAAAAATAACTTCTATTTATCTTATTTTTTAGTTAGATAATTTCAGAATGATTTTAAATGCCTTATTTTTGCGCTCAACAACAATTATTTATTAAAAGCTACTTATGAAACAAAATTTATTTATTCTGTTTTTTACTTTAACGGGATTTCTTTTCGGACAAAACATAAAATCGGAGGATTTGAAGTACAATTATGTCAAATTACCAACAACTCCAATTCAGCCAAAGGTTGCTAACTACCAATCCTCTTTATCTTCTGCATCGGATGAAGAAAACGCAAAGATTTTGGCTCAATATGAAAAAGACAAAGCGCAAGCAGACGCTGACTATGATCGCGAAATGGCCGAGTACCCTAATAAGATTAAAGCTGCCGATGAGAAATTCGAAAAAGCAATGGCTGAATATAACGACAAGTCGTTAGCGAAAAAAATCCTTGAAAAACAATTATTGAATGAAAATACAAAACCTGTAAAGGATTATGTTCCACAACCATATAAAAGAACCGTATCGAAACCAGACATTAAAACAGTTTACGATTACCCTTCGTTGGCTTCCACGTATTTGAAACTAGATGGTTTTTCAAAAGGAACGGATAATGCACTGACATACCATGTCAATATGCAAGGTTTTGAGCACTCACAACCTACAGTAAAAACTGAAATTAAAAAAGAATCAAAAATCGTAAATGGTACATCCACTACTGTTGATGTTACGTATTATTGGCTTGAATTTACTTACAGAAATCAAATGAGTGTGCGTGTTGCTAACGCAGCGAACCAAGATATTTATTTCGTTGCACCAACAGAATTAGCAGAATTTAAAACATACAAAACTACTTCTAGTAAAACAGCTCCATCAAGCGATTATGTTGCTATTTTTAGAACAGTTGAAGAAAAAGTATTAAAAGATAATCTTACATTTATTAATCATTTGGTAAACGATCGAATTGGATTTGAAATCACCGAGCGCGAAACATCTTTAGACTATGTAAAATCGAAAAAAGATGAATACCAAGATGTTACAGATGCATACAATGATCAATTATTAGGATTGAAATCGTTGATTACAAATGAAACTGTTGCAAAAGAGAAATTGAATAAAGCAGCTACCCAATGGACAACCATCTTGAAAGAATCTGATGTAGCAAACAAAAAGGCTCGTATTGACAAAGACGTTACTATTTCGATTTATTTCAATTTGTTAGAGTGCCATTTTGCATTAAGAAATACAGCCGACGCTGATATGGTATTATCTACGCTTGACAGATTGGACATTTCAAATCGTGAGAAAAAACTAAAAGAAAAATATGCTGCTCTCATCTTAGATTTAACGGCTCGTAAAATTGCGAATGGGTTGTAATTTAGCCCATTAATCTTTTTGAAAAACACTGCTTTTAGCGGTGTTTTTTTTGTTTAAGAAATTAACTAATTAAGATGAAAATATACGAGTTCACCCAAATTTTTCCTAATGAATATAGTTTCAAGGTTGATTTTAAAGCTTTCCGTGAACAAGAAGGACTAGTTTGTGAAAAATGTTTAAAACAGAAAGCATTATTGGCTTCAATCAAAATGGCAGTGGCAATGTTCTGAATTCTGTTTCCGAACCATTACGAAGTGTAATGATCATTTAGTCTGCTAAGTTCTCATTCAACAAATGGTTTCCGTTGATAGCTTTTATGGGCAGCACTAGAAATGCAGCGACAACTTGGGCATATGCGATACCGTACCGTTAACTATTGCGGTTAAACGAGGCCGAGGTAGTGAATCAAAAACTCATGTTGCCGAAAGAAGATATAATAAAAATCTAAATTGGGGTGTCTTACAATATATTCCCAAAAGTTCAGGTTTTATGACTATTAGTAATTAAACGTATCTCGAGATACAACAAAAGATTAATTCTAGACCAAGGAAACGTTTTGGTCACGAAAATCATACATTTGCAATGAATGAGTTATATGTTAACCTAGAAGTTGCATTAGTGGCTTTAATTCAGCTAATATTTATTTATATATTCCCATCTAATGCTTTATTTTGCGAAAACCTTTAAAATTATTACTTTTCAATGACCATTCTTTTAACTGGTGTCACAGGATTTCTTGGTAAGGTTCTTCTTTGGAAAATAATAGATGAGAATAACTACGACAAAATTTATGTCTTTATTAGATCAAAAAAAGGAGTTGATCCCGAAAATCGACTAAAACAAATGGCAATGGGACGAGATTGTTCTAAAATACAAATTTTACCTTTTGACCTTTCTGAATTAAATGATGATAGTGTTTCAAAAGATATACTTGACTCCGTTCAACATGTTGTACATTCAGCGGCTAGCGTATCATTCAATAATACATTTCTTAAAGAGTACCAAGAAAATGTACTCAATACAATGAATTTGTTGAATTCAGTGGTAAAAAATTGTGAAAATTTGAAGATGTTTATTCATATTTCAACGGCTTTTGTTCAACCCAGAGATGAAAAAAATTTACTGAAAAATAAAACAAACGAAATTATTGATTCAAATGATCATCATTTGGATACATACACTCACACAAAAAATATATGCGAGCATATGTTGATACAAGAATGTGTGAAAAACAATATAGAACTAAAAATTATTCGACCAAGTGTTATTGGACCGAGTTTGAATTTTCCATATATTGGATTTGTAGATAATTATTTGGCATCTACTGGTGCAATAATTCTATATAAAAAAGGTGTTTTTAAACTGATTAGTAGTAATCATTCAGCAAATATTATTCCGGTTGATATTGTTGTTGATTGTATTTTATTCGTAATTAAAAACAATCCAGTTGATCAAATTACACCCTGCGTTTCTCCATTTAACATCGTTGCGAAAGATTCAAAAGAATACCTGAACTCAAGCATCATCATTAACCACAAATACTATAAATTCTTAAGCGCAATTTTTGATAGAAGTAAAATTTTAATTTATGCAATAAAAGATAGACGAAAATCAAAACAATTAATAAATGTATTGGACCGAGTTATTAATTCATACCCTTTACATTCTTATACCTTTAACAATACTATCTATCAAGTAAATATTAATAAAAAGAAGTATCTGGATGAATCTTTTTTTCCTGGAATCGATTCATTTATGAAGCAAAATAAATAATTAAACAGGTTTAAATATTTTTCCCTCAACAGAAAAAAACTCAATATTCTTTCTTGTATCAGGTTTTTTTTT
>CAMBBW010000077.1 GCA_945863425.1 Lishizhenia tianjinensis | reverse complement strand
CTTTGCAGCGGCTCCAGTACTTGGTTCTGTTGGGGTTATTACTGAAAATTTAGCTACCTCAACCTACTCCGTTGTTCCAGTTACGGGTGCCGTTTCTTATGGGTGGACGCCTCCTGCAGGTATGAATATTGTTTCGGGTAACGGAACTAATTCCATTGTAATTGATTATCAAGGACAAACAGGGCAGTTGTGTGTAAACGCTTCAGATGGTTGTGGTGCAACATCCGCTCAATCTTGTTTGACCATTGGTTGTTCTTCACCAGTTATTACTGCCCAACCTCAGGCTGCAACAATTTGTGCTGGAAGTACAATAAACCTTTCAGTGACTGCAACTGGTAGTGGATTATTATACCAATGGTTTAAGGATGGTATTAGTATTCTAGGCGCTTCTAATTCAACCTATTCGCTTTTATCTGCAACATCTGCTAATTCAGGTTCTTACACGGTTAAAGTAACTTCATCGTGTGGAGCAAATGTAACTTCATCTGTAGCGACGGTTACTGTGAATCAGCCTGTTTCAAACATTACGGTAAGTGGAGTTACACTTTCCAATGGAGATTATTTGTGGAACGGAAATTTAAGTAATGACGGTAGTGTTGCAGGTAATTGGTTTGTTATGAATACGGGGGTTTATTCTCCGGCTACGCTAGCCCCTACTTCTGCAAGCAAAGTCTATATTGTTAGTTATTCTGATGCCGGTACGTGTATTTCAAATACAAATGCTGCAAATATTCCTACAAGTGCTTCTTTCAACTCCGGAAACTTATTTGTTGGAACGGGTTCTACCTTTAGTTTATCCGCTAACTCACAACTTCAAGTGAGTGGTAACCTTATTAATAATGGAACTTTTAACGCCAATACTTCAACGGTTACTTTTAATGGTACATCTGCACAAAATATTGGTGGATCAAGTCCAACTACATTTAATAATTTAACAATCAATAATTCAACGGGACTTACTTTAAATAATTCAATTCAGGTGAGCGGTGTACTAACCTTAACTTCAGGAAGAGTAACATTAGGAACCAATCACTTAACTCTTGATGTAAGCGCTTCAATTTCTGGTACTCCTGCGGCTAACAACATGATTGTGCCACAAAGTACTGGTGAGTTGAGAAAAATACTCAATGCTTCGAATGGGTTAAATCCATTTATTTTCCCCGTTGGAACTACAACCGGAGGAAATGAATATACTCCAGTGCAACTTGATTTTCTATCTGCTACTTTTGGTGCTAGTGCATATATTGGTGTTAGACTTAGTGATCAAAGAAGCACATACATGAATTCAGCAATAACATCATATATCAACCGTAACTGGATTGTTGAGCCCTCAAACATTACTAATTTCACCTATGAACTTCAACTCTCTTATGTCCAAGCTGATTATGTCGGTGCAGCGGGTGATGAAGGGAATTTAAAACCAATAAAATATAGTGTTGTTAGCGGAAATGGCGTTTGGTATCAACCTGACTTACAAACATTTTCTAACGCCACCGTTCAAGGTACATCATTCACCAATAGTACAAGTAATGTATTAATCTGGAGTAACTTGACTACTTTTAGTGAGTTCGGTAGTGCTGTGGGAACAAACATTGCTCTTCCTGTTGAATTAATTTCTTTTAATGGGAATTGTCAAGAAGATAATATTGTTTTGAATTGGCAAACAGCTTCTGAATATAATAGCTCACATTTTGTTATCGAAAAATCGAGAGATGGTCAAGTGTGGCAAGCTATTTCAACAACCAATGCAGCAGGTTTTTCTAACGAATTAATCAATTATAACTCTATCGACAACAATCCTTTGGATCAACAATACTATCGTTTATTACAGGTGGATATTGATGGAACTGAGAAATTGTATGATCCTATTTTAGTGAAATGCAATCAAAACAATGCATCCTTTATTGAATCTTATCCAAATCCTTCCGCTGAAGCATTTAATCTTATTGTTAAAGACAAAAAAATGATTGGTAATTGCTCAGTTATTCTGCGCGACAATAACGGTAAAATTGTTCATGACCTCTCAATTGAAGTGTTGGATGGATTAAATTTATTTGTTGTAAATAAAATTCTAAACCCGGGTCTTTATTTTATCGAAGTGTTGCATGAAACTGGATATCTAATCACTAAAAAACATGTGGTCAAATAATCAATAGTCATTACTGATTTTTATAAAATAATTGTAGATAATTCTGCCGTATTGCAAAATAAATTTTAACTTAGATAACGAATAACGCTCTATGAAAATTTTACTTTTAATTGTCTTTGTTAACGTAGTATTTTACTCCATATCACAATCTCCTTTAGGAATAAATTACCAAGCGGTTCTAAGAAATTCAACTGGTGGGTTTGTTGCGAACACAACTGTTGGATACAAATTAGAAATCAGAAAAACAAGTTCAACGGGTCAAGTTGTTTATTCAGAACGTCATACGCCCCTTAGTAACTCACAAGCGCTTGTAAATATTATCATTGGTGGTGGAACCGTTATACAGGGGTCATTCTCAACAATAAGCTGGGGATCGGGACCTTATTTTTTAGTCAGTTCCATTGACTTTACAGGTGGAACCAATTATCAAAATTTTGGTTCACAACAACTCATGAGTGTACCATACGCTTTATATGCCAACACCGCAGGTGCAGCAATAAACAAATGGTTATATGGTACAACTTCGCCACTTGCTACATTGGGAACGGCTGGAGATTATTATTTAAACACAACTAATGGAAGTGTCTCCTACAATAATAATGGGACATGGGGAGTTATAGGTAATCTTACAGGACCTCAAGGACAAGTTGGAGTAACAGGTACACAAGGACCTTCAGGCCCAACCGGATTAACAGGAGCTACAGGAAATGGAATAAGTTCAGTTGTTGATAATGGAAATGGAACGCTCACTTTTTACTTTACCAATGGAACAACTTTTACGACCTCTAACTTAACAGGTCCAACTGGAGCAACAGGCTCAGCAGGTGCAACTGGTTCACAAGGACCAATTGGACTAACAGGACCTCAAGGTATAGCTGGTACAAATGGTTCAAACGGAGTAAATGGAACGAATGGTCAAAACAGTTTAGTTAAAACTTCGGTGGAATCCATCGGTGTAAATTGCGCAACAGGTGGTATGAAACTAGAATATGGACTTGATGGAAATTCCAATGGAATCCTTGATTTATCTGAAATTAACGCTTCGCTTACTAAATATGTTTGCAATGGAGCAACTGGAGTAGCGGGTTCTCAAGGAGCAACTGGACCAGCTGGTGTAACTGGATCTCAAGGTCCAATTGGATCTCAAGGTCCACAAGGAGCATCTGGCACAAATGGAACAAACGGTTCTAATGGAACGAATGGGCAGAATAGCTTGGTGAAAACTACAATTGAATCAATTGGAGTAAATTGTACAACAGGCGGTATGAAACTAGAATATGGACTTGATGCCAATGCGAATGGAATCCTTGATTTATCTGAAATTAATGCATCTCTTACCAAATATGTTTGTAATGGATCAGCCGGTGCAACTGGACCACAAGGGACGACAGGGCCAACGGGCGCTACAGGACCTCAAGGTCAAATTGGATTAACAGGACCTCAAGGAACAGCTGGTACTAATGGCTCTAACGGAATAAATGGTTCAAATGGCCAAAATAGTTTAGTGAAAACTTCTGTTGAAGCAATTGGAGTAAATTGTTCCAATGGTGGAATGAAAATAGAATATGGACTTGATGCTAATACGAATGGAATCCTTGATTTATCTGAAATTAATGCCTCGCTTACAAAATATGTTTGTAATGGGGCAATTGGATCCACTGGCCCACAAGGACCTGCCGGAAGTTTACCCTCAGGAACCATCAATCAAACATTGCATCATAACGGCACAACATGGGTAGCAAATAGCTTAATAACAAATACAGGAGCGAATGTAGGAATTGGAACAACAAATCCTAATTCATCGGCCTTGTTAACTGTTAATTCAACATCTCAAGGTATATTATTACCTTCAATGACACAAGCTCAACGAAATTTGATTAGTGCGCCAGCAACGGGATTACTGGTTTTTCAAACTGACAATACACCAGGATTTTATTATTTTAATGGTACAACTTGGGTGGGAATTGGCGGAACGAGTAGTACAAATTCGTCAGGAAGTAATCCGAATACACTAATATATACTTCAGACGGTTTTTAATAGTAAAAGATTATGAAATTTATTTTCTTAGTTCTCTTTTTCTGGGTTTCGCAAAGTCTATTTTGTCAATACAACTTGGATTTTAGTCAAGTAAAATTAGTTTCTGTGCAAGAAACCGTTCCTGCAAACAAAGTTTGGAAAATTGAAAGTGTTATTTATAACATCCCACAAACTAGTTCAGGTGTTCAGACAAGTAACGGAAGTTGTACTTCTGGAAGTTATGAATCAACCGCTATTGTGGTAGATGGAACATCAACTAAAGTTGGAAACGGAACAGTTCCTGCAGCTTATTCCAACGTAACGAATACCCATTCATATACCTCATTGCCTTTTTGGATTCCCGCTGGTACCACATTGTCTGGTGGAACTTGTTTAAATAAAATTAGTATTATAGAATTTAATATTCAGCCATGATAAAAGTCTTTTTTCTGATTGTTTGTTTTTTCATTCAATTTAATTCTTTCTCGCAAGGAAATCTTCAATTCAATCAAGTAATACGTGTCAATAATACGGCACAAACGGTTCCTGGCGGGAAAGTATGGAAAGTTGAAACTTACATGCAGTCCAATACACATATTTCTGAATGGGTAGAATATCCAAATTGCAATTTTCCGGATCGACAACATCCTTTTCTCATTAACTCCAAACCCTATTATCAAATCAATGGATCACCTGGTCACGGCAGCAGTGGTATCATGATGGCGGTTGGTAATTTGTTTCCGCTTTGGTTGAAATCGGGAGAGATAGTTCAAACAACTTGTCCCGATAATTTTCTCAGTATCATAGAGTATAATATTGTTCCTTAATATACAAACATGAAAAAAATATTTTTAATTCTGTTCTTTGGATTATTCATTAATCAAAATTTTGCTCAAAATAATCTACAGTTAAATCAAGTGATTAACTTAGAATTTGTCTCTACAGGAACAACCGTTACGGTACCAACTGGAAAAATTTGGAAAATCGAAAATTGTTTATTGACTTCGATTAATAATTATGCTTGTATGGTATACAACGGCTCAACTTATTACCTTCGTCAACACAATACTTCATCCTCTTCTTGGGATAATTTCCCGTTTTGGATTGGTGAAGGAAAAACGATTACGCTAGGAGGTAACTGCTCGTCCGGAATGTTGAGTATATTAGAATTTAATTTAGTTCCCTAATTTAAAAAATAAGCGACATTCAATGAAATTGTTGAACTATTTATTTTTAGTTATATGTTTTTCATTAGTGAATTTATCGCTAACGAATGCTCAAACTTTGAGTCAATTAAAACCAGTTCATTGTGGTCAACAAATGACCTATTGGCTTGGGCAACAAGGTGAAGTATATTCTACCTTTGTTACAGGTGCAACCCACTATAAATTCAAAGCAGTAGGTACAATTACTGATGTTAATTACATTTCTGAAAAAATTAGTGCTGCTATTCCAAGTTCTACAACCTCCGGTGCTCAACTAAATATTGGTGCTTTTGGTGGAATGAAAGATACAACATGGTACACTATTTCAGTTTCTTGGAGTAGTGATAATGGGCTAAGCTGGAGTAATTATGGCCCATCATGTCAAATAAAAACATGTTTATCGCAACAAACACAACTGCAACCTGGTTACTGCGGTATACAAGCCTTAAATTGGGGTGCGAATTTTGTTTGTTACACAAGACCTTATGCTACCCAATATCGTTTTAGGTTAAAAAATTTACCAGGACAAACCTATTTTGACCAAACAGCCTTGCGAAATGTAAACTATGTTTACTGGAGTAATTTCCTTAATGTACCCGCTGGTAAAACGTTTGAATGCTATATCCAATGGAATAATGGAGGTGACTGGAAACCTTGGGGAACGATGTGTTACATTACATCGCCGCAGTTAACCTTAACTCAATCCACAATGCCAGATCGAAGCGTTGTTGGTTCTGCTGGAAGAACGGTTATTTTCCAAAGTGTTATTCCTACTGAAAAAAATCAATTATCGTATACCGTAGGAGAGCCCTTTACTTCCACCTATGTAAACACGTTATCATCTAGGATAATTACTCAAGGTTTTCAGCAACCAGATAAAACTACAATAAGCCTTACTCAACCGGGCGTTCCAATAAGCGGAATTGCTGGTAGATTTACTTTTAATACATATCCCAATCCATTTTCAGCGAAAATAACAATTGTGGCTCCTTCAGAATATCAAAAATTGGCTAGTGTAAAAGTTGTTTCTGAAACAGGACAATTAGTTATGGAAAAAATAATGGAATATAATCCTTTAGAAATTGACCTGACGCATTGTTCAATGGGGAAATATTTTGTTGTGATTTCTGATGAATCAGGCGAAATAATCGACAATATATCTATTGTTAAATCAAGTTTGCACTGATCTTTTTAATTTACCAACGATTACAGACTTATATGGCATAAAAAAAAGGGTTGACAAACGCCAACCCTTTTCCATAATGACTCGAGTACTATTATTTTCTTCTTGCCTCGTTAACAACCAAGTTTCTTCCCATGAAATCATTTCCATTAAGAGAATCGATGGCTTGTTGTGCATTGTCGTCATTTTCCATTTCAACAATAGCAAATCCACGTGAACGTCCTGTTTCACGGTCAGTAATTACTCTGGCAGAAGATACTTCTCCAAAACTTTCAAATAGCTTTTCGATGTCTTGACTAGTCGCACGAAAGCTAATGTTTCCACAATAAATATTCATAAAAAATAAAAAAAAATTAAATCACCATACCTTGTGTACAGTTCCGCAAATGTAAACCTAAATAATTGAATTAACTAATTAATTTTCATTTTGTTATAATAAAACGCTTATTTTCATCATTAAACTGGAAAATTGAATTTAATTAAAGAACAATATTGACGATCTTCCCAGGCACAATGATTACTTTCTTTGGAGCTTTTCCTTCCAACCATTTTTGAGTTTCTTCCATGTTCATAACGTGCTCCTCCACCTCTTTTGGGGTTAATTGAGCGCTTAAATTTACTTTAAAACGCATTTTTCCATTAAATGACACCGGATAATCAATCGATGACTCGACCAAATAAACCTCATTAAATTGAGGATATATTGAAGTATGTACTTCTCCTGGCTTTCCTCCTGCTTTTTCCCATAATTCGTCGGCTATATGCGGTGCAAAAGGTGCGATTAACACAATCAAGGGTTGCAACACCTCTCGCTTATTGCATTTCAATTCAGTTAGTTCATTCACTGCAATCATAAACGTCGAAATACAGGTATTGAATGAATACCTATCCAAATCTTCGCGGATTCGTTTTATGGTGCGATGCAGGGTTCTCATTTCCTTTTCATTACCTGGACCATCTGCCAACGTAAATTGATTTTCAATCGGATGGAACAAGCGCCAAAACTTACGCAAAAACCCATTCACACCCGTAATTCCTTTCGTATCCCATGGCTTACTTTGTTCCAATGGACCTAAAAACATTTCATACATCCGTAGGGTATCGGCACCAAATTTCTCTACTAATTCATCCGGCGTTTGAACGTTGAATTTACTTTTTGACATCTTTTCTACCTCATATCCGCAGGTATAGCTTCCATCTTCCTCCAAAATAAATGTGGCAGAAGCATATTCAGGCATCCAATTTTTGAATCCTTCCAAATCTAGTTTGTCATTATCAACCAAACTTATGTCCACGTGGATAGGCGTTACGTTATAGTCATTTTTCTTGTTAAACGTAACGAATTCATTGGATTGCTGAATGCGATAAACAAAACTACTACGCCCCAAAATCATTCCTTGATTGATTAATTTTTGAAACGGCTCTTCAAAAGGAATATATCCCAAATCATACAAGGCTTTTGTCCAAAAGCGAGCATACAACAAATGCCCGGTGGCATGTTCAGATCCTCCGATGTATAAATCTACATTGCCCCAATAATCTACTTTATCCTTTGCAACAAATTCTTGTTCATTTTTGGGATCCAAATAGCGCAGGAAATACCATGAACTTCCGGCCCATCCTGGCATCGTATTGTATTCCATTCGATCTCCTCGAGTGAAATTCCAATCTTCTTTCTTAGATCGTGCTAATGGAGGCTCACCATCTTCCGTAGGCAAATATTTATCCACCTCTGGCAATTGGATTGGTAAATGTTCATCCTCAACTAACGTAGGAAGTTCATCCTCATAATAAACCGGGAAAGGCTCACCCCAATAACGTTGACGCGAAAAAACAGCATCTCTCAATCGGTAATTGGTTTTCCCCGAACCCAATCCTCTTTTTTCAAT
This sequence comes from Lishizhenia tianjinensis, assembly GCA_945863425.1. Lineage (GTDB taxonomy): Bacteria > Bacteroidota > Bacteroidia > Flavobacteriales_D > Crocinitomicaceae > UBA952. The sequence goes on along the minus strand of CAMBBW010000077.1, from coordinate 3,121 downwards.
TTCTTGAATGGCGCGTTTTATCGCTTCTTTTGCCGGAAACCCATTCAAAAAATCAGAGTTATCAATGATTGCATCTTTCTCGGTGTACGCTTCATTAGATATATCCGTATCCTTGAAAATATTTCGAATTTCTTTGTTGAAATGGCGTGCAAAATCAAAATCTCGTTGATCCCCACATGGAACGGCCATAACTGCACCTGTTCCGTATCCAGCCAAAACATAATCTCCAATCCAAATTTCTACTTTTTCACCGGTAAACGGATGAATAGCGTATGAACCAGTGAATACACCTGAAATATTTTTAACATCTGATTGTCTGTCTCTTTCCGTTTTGAGGGAAGCTGATTTTTGATACGATTCAATCTCTTCTTTTTGTCCCTCTGTCGTCAATTGCGCCACCCATTCATGTTCTGGTGCTAACACTAAAAATGTGACACCAAAAATAGTATCTGGGCGGGTTGTAAATACTTCGATTGATTTAGAATTTTCTCCCATTAAGGGTAGATCAAGTGTGACATCCTCCCCCTCGGTCCCCCTCCAAAGGGGGAAGCAAACGGAAGCACCTTGCGATTTTCCAATCCAGTTTCGTTGTTGTTCTTTGAGCGCATCCGTCCAATCTATTGCATCCAAGCCTTGCAATAAACGTTCGGCATACGCTTTAATGCGCATCGACCATTGACGCATGAGTTTTTGCTCTACCGGATGACCACCGCGAACAGATAATCCATTTACCACCTCATCGTTGGCTAAAACCGTACCCATGGCAGGACACCAATTGACCCAAGAATCCGCTAAATAGGCTAAGCGAAATTTTTGTAATTCTTGTTCCTTTTCTTTTTTAGAAAATGCATTCCAATTCTCGGCCGTAAAAGAAAATTCCTCTTCGGTAAAAGCTGGACAATTGGCCGATCCGTGTTGCTCAAAATGCGCTATCAGTTGATCAATAGCCGTTGTTTTATTACTCACGGTATCGTAATAGGCATTGAACAACAATTTGAAAATCCATTGAGTCCATTTGTAATAATCTGGAGAAGAAGTGCGCACTTCCCTACTCCAATCAAAACTAAAACCCATTTTATCTAATTGATCTCTGTATCGTGCAATGTTTTGTTCTGTTGTAATAGCAGGATGTTGTCCGGTTTGAATCGCGTATTGCTCGGCAGGTAACCCAAATGAATCATAGCCCATTGGATGCAATACATTAAACCCTTCCAAGCGTTTGTAGCGTGCATAAATATCAGAAGCAATATAACCCAGCGGATGACCAACGTGTAGCCCGGCCCCAGAAGGATACGGAAACATATCTAGTACATAATACTTGGGTTTATTGGGATCTTCGTCTACTCTATAAGTTTGATTTTCAGCCCAAAATTTCCGCCATTTCTGCTCTATTTCTCTAAAGTTATATTCCATAATTTTTCAATGATTGCAAAGATAAAGATTAAACATCAAGAATTAACAGAAAGCTTTTACCTTTGAAGTGTAACTTTCTGTATTTTTCGCACTATTATTAACCTATTGTTTTAAAAATGAAGTTTGTCTTTTTCCTTTTATTATTTTTCTTGTCCTTTGGGGCTTGCGCTCAAAACTATGTTAAAATAGGTCAGTTATTTTGGGGAATTCAAAACTTAAATAATTCAACCTTTAGAAATGGTCAGGAAATAGCACGCGCTAAAAACCCCACTGAATGGGAACAATTTTTCAAAAATGGGGAACCGGCATATTGTAGTTTAAATTATAACGAAAAGAACGATAGTTTGTATGGCAAAATATACAACTGGTTTGCCGTGGTTGATCCTAGGGGGTTGGCACCAGAAGGATTTAAAATTCCGACCTCAAACGAATGGTCTTACTTACGGGCTTATCTCAATTACGATACTGTGTGTCGCTGTGCGTTGTACAAGAATTCGGCGGATAAACTGCGTGGCGCTAACCAATGGAAAAGCAAAACAGTTGGTCAGAATATGTTCCAGATGAATATTGAGCCACTTGGATATGTGAGAAACGATGGGAATATTGAAGGACGATTCATGCAAACAACTTTTTGGACCACCTCATCCAAAAACCAAGCAAACGTAATTGGTGATTCTTACGACACCTATTACGTGATATTCAACCATGATAAATCTGATTTTTATTTGGACAACAACTTCGAAATAAATGGGCATTTTATTCGATGCATCCAAGGGGAGCAAGAATATTTCTTCTCCAAGACCAATGTATCCATTGAAGAAGAATCAAACGATCCACCACTTGAAGAAAAGGAAGAGGAAGAGGATGAGGAAAAGTAAGTAAAAATTATACTCGTAGGAGGATAAAGGGCTGATCTCAATTAAGTCAACGGGATATTCCTCATTTTTGTAATAGTCCGACAAAATATGTCCTGTAACAATGTTTCTTTTTATTATTTGTTTGTTGTTCATTTTAATAAATATGTCATTACTCATTTTTATGAGGAACACATATTGGAAAATGTTCAAACGCTTTAAGTAAAGGATAGTGTTTTTTCATTTATTTCTTATACTGTTTTATTTTACAAACTCAATTAACCTATACCGCAATAATTTCATCGATAGGTTGATCTAAAAAGTCAAAAATTTTATGTGATTTATTAAATGGTTTATAACGACTTAAATTTGTCACTCTCTAATTGTATCATTTTGTACTCCTTTCGTTATGGTAATTAATAATAAAATAATCTCCTGTTGATGAGTTGGTTGTGTGAGTTACCCTTACCCAAATCAAATGATTCAGGAGGACACTCACACTCCAATCTTGTTAGATTGAGAGGTTAATTGGCATCAGTGAAAACCAATTTCTGTCGGCAACTTTGAAGTGTTCACTCACCCCTAGATTACATCTTCCGACTTTGTGCTGATGTTGAACTTTCATCTATCCCAGAGTTGTTCAGTTTAAAAAATACCGCTCCCGTCTTATCTACCGTTCAGTATTCTATAAATTATATGATTAAATATTGGGAAGTGATTAGATAAAGTTAAATTTATTGAAAAATTTAACTCATGAGGTATATTTTAATATTTCTTACTTTTTTGATTCTTAACAATCTTTTTTCTCAATGCATTTCAGGAGATTGCAGCAATGGTGTTGGTCAATGGCAATA
>CAMBBW010000076.1 GCA_945863425.1 Lishizhenia tianjinensis | reverse complement strand
GAATCCATTTTAATGAAATCTCTATTCAAATCTAAATTTCGGGCATTCCCTCTAAAACCATATTCTTCAGGCCCATTTTGATTTGCTCTGCTGGATGTGGATCGATTCATCATCCCACCAATATTATAAGCAGGAATGAAAGCAATTACTGGAAGAGATTCTCCATTTTTTGTTTTGTTTGGTTTTCCTTGTCTTATCCATTGATCAATCCAAATGAAAGAAGCATTTATCCCATCCGGCTCTCCAGGGTGAATTGCATTATTTATTAAAATAGTGGTGCTTTTTCTTGCTTTTTGAAACGTTTTTAGGGAATCTTTTTCAGCATTGATAACGAGTAAGTAAATAGGTAATCCATAGTCTGAATTACCCATATTGAAAAGTTTAATTTCCTTATGTTCGTTGTCAATTTTTTGAAGGTAGCTAATTAATTCGGGGTAACTTGGGGAAGTGTTCTCACGCCACTGACATTGGCATTGAAAGAAGGTGATTAATCCAACAATTAAACAAGAAAAACGCATTCGCTCAACTTAGAAGTTATAACTCACACCAAAACTTGGAAGTATTGGAAACTGGTAAATTTCTTCGTTTGTTACGCGATTAACATAGAAAATATTTTTTCGATTGTATACATTCGTAATACTTCCAACAATTTCTAATTCAGATTGATTCTTAAACTTGATGCGCTTCTTAACGGTAACATCTAATCGATGATAATACGGTAAACGTTGGCTATTAAAAGCTCCAAGCATTGTGTTTACGGATGTTGAATTATTAGTTACATAATCAGTTGTTACTCCATTTTGGAAATTTTCATTTTGGTAATACCCTGAAGTAGGAGTAAATGGAAGACCAGAACCTAAATTCCAACGGCCGTTAATTTCCCATGATTTATTCTTACCAAAAGCATAAGAGGCGACAAAGTTTAGGTTGTGTCTTCTATCAAAAACTGGAAAATAAGAATTAAATCCATCCCAACGTGTGGATACACTGTAAGAATATCCCGTCCAGATAAATAATCCTTTATAATTATATTTCATCAGTAGATCACCACCGTATGTTTGACCCGATTCAAGAATAAAATCTTTTTTAAACACATCGTCAATTTGAGAAAACTGAGCAACATCATCGTACAATTTATTTTGGTTGATATTACTTAATTGAGAAAAGTACTTAAAATATCCCTCAAGATTTATTGAAATTCGTTTTCCTAAATCATATTCGGTACCAACTATGGCATGCCAAGCATATTGCAAACCGTTCTTCGTTTTTTTCACTTGTTGAAATTCATTCACAAAAGTTTCCTGTACGTTTGTTGGTGCGGAAAGTAATCCATTAAAAAGGTTTACAATGTCTTTATCAGAGGAAGCAGATGTAAAGTTTTGAGAAAATCTACCACCTGACAATTTAAGCCTCCATTTGTCTGTAGCATTGTATTTCAATCCAATTCTCGGTTCTGGAGAAACTGTACCTAATGAGGAATACACTTGAATGCGCATGCTCGGTTGAATCACCCATTTATCACCAATTTTCTTTCTCCAATTTATATATGTACCAATTTCAGTTGTGAAATTTATCAACTCTATTTTTCGTTGAAGCTCGTTGTAGGTTTTGAACTCGGTGTTAAAACCGTTTAAGTTAAATCCGTAGTTAATTTCACTTTCATTGGGTAAGAAATAGGTAAAGTCAAAACCCATATCAAAACCGCCAATTTTACTTGTCCTTGGTTGTGAATTAGCTTCAGTAAAAGAAGTTTGATAGCTGCTTCCGTTAACATGACCTTTAATTAACACAGCAGAACTATTTGGCACTAAAACGAAATTGATTCCTAATCCCGAGGCTGTCCAATTTAAATCTGCAACATTGTAGTTTACGCTGTCTCGGTTGTGAAATCCAAATGCGCTAAATTTGGATCCACCATTCCCATTAAATGTAATTTTCCCATATAAATCGGTAAAGTTGAATGGAAGTCCGTTTCCGCCATTAACACGCGGATAAAGCGATTTTGAGGTATAATCCAATAAACTATGCTTAGCCGAGAACACATATGAACCTGCACCTGGTTTACCATCTTTTGATCGTTGCAGTGGGCCTTCTAAAATCAGTTTAGCTAAAAAAGGAGAAGTTGAAACTTTTCCTCCAAATTTCACTCGATCACCATCTCTGTAAGAAACATCCATAATCGATGAAATTCTTCCACCGTATTGAGCATCAAATCCACCGGTGTAAACATCGACATTCTTGATTAATTCCGTTTCGAAAATGGAGAAAAATCCGATTGAGTGAAATGGATTATAAACGGTCATTCCATCAAGAATGGTTTTATTTTGAATAGGCGTACCACCCCTTACATACAATTGACCGCCTTGATCGCCTGTTGTAACAACACCAGGAACAACACTTATAGCGCCAATTAAATCACTTTCAGCAGTCGTGTTCGGAATTGTGGATAACATTTTAGGGTCCAATTTAAAAGTCCCTGTAAGAACTTCATTTTTCTTTTGTTTCTCCCCTGAATTAACCGTGAACTCTTCCAAATTCTTCATGTTACTCGCTTTTTTCATTTCAAATTTGAAATTTAAAATTCCTTTAGCTTCAATAATATCTACTGGATAGGTGGTATTCGAATATTGTTCACTTTCAATTTTGATAATCACTTTACCACGAGGGACTTTAGGAATTGAAAAAAATCCATTTTCGTCTGTGTATGCACCGGCAATAACAGAGCTATCTGTACCGCGAAGTAACTTAATTTTTTGATTTAATATTGCTTCACCGTTTGATTTCTCGATGAGAGTTCCACGGATTATAACATCTTGAGAATAAGAATAATAGTTGATAAATAAGAGACAAAAAGAAATAAGAATACGATTTTTCATAGTTTTTGCTTGGCGTTTCGAAATTACAATTAATTTAATTAGGTGTTGGATATTTTTTAAATCATTAATAATTTACTAACAGTAATGTGGTGTCAAATGGTTGAGTAATTACCTCAACTACATTTTGGGTTGTTGTTCCAATTACTTGATAATAAATCGAATATGGAGTCAAAGCATCGTTTATACAGGTTCTAGAATAATAAGCTGTTCCATATAAATCTACTTGGTCTGCAGTACAACATTCTGAACAATTTTCTTTTCCACTAAACTTAATATACCTAAAATGATCGGAGGATTGAACACTAGTATTAACGAATCGTAATTCTACCCATGATTTTGCTTTAGAGGAATAATTTCTGGTATTAACAGCTGAAGGAACTAGTGACGAAAACTGAATTTCTTGATCGATATCAAAATAGAGCGGCTTGGATACACGAATGATGTATTTTTCAATTTTCTCCCTTGGAAAAGTAAATTCATATTTACCATCTGCTCCAAGAACCTTGGTATCTACTAAAATTTCCTCTCCTGTTGCGATCAGCACTTTATAGAATTTCAATGTTGCTCCCGTTAAAGGTGTTGAAAAAGTTTCATCCGAAATTGTACCTCTAAGCGTAAAACTTGCCACTCCTCTTTTACAAGAGGTGATGCTAGTTAAAGTGCTCATTACCAAAATGATTCCGATGAATTTTAACAGTATGGAATGTTTCATTTTTCAATCGATTTATCTTTCCAAATGGAATAATTTTGCTGATGCGTAGGTCTATTTTCCTCCAATTGTGTAAGTGGTTCGCAAGCGCGCATAGTTTCAACACATTGACTTGGTAATTGTTGATATAAGGCTGTGCCTTCTGTTTTCCAGGCAATCATTTCATCACTCACTTCTCGAATAATTTTTGCGGGATTACCGACGACCAAACTTCTTGTTGGGATCTTCATTTTGGCAGGAACAAAACATAAAGCTCCAATGATACTTTCGGCTCCAATCTCCACATCATCCATTAAAACGGCATTCATTCCAATTAATGAGTTTTCGCCAATCGTTCCACCGTGAATAATGGCTCCATGACCAACATGAGCTCCTTTTTTTAGATGAACAGTTGTACCCGGAAACATGTGAATTACACAGTTTTCTTGGACGTTGCACCCATCTTCAATAATAATTGTTCCCCAATCTCCGCGAATAGCCGCTCCTGGACCGATGTAGACATTCTCTCCAATAATAACATCACCAATTACCGAAGCTTGCGGATGTACAAATGAAGATGGTTTAATAACAGGAATAAAACCATTAAATGAATAAATAGCCATAAAGCAAATTTAGTGTTTTATTTTTATTTTTTTGAGGGAATACTTTTTACCTTTGATTATGAATTTGGAACTTGAAACTGGTTGGAAAGCTATTCTTTCAAATGAATTCGATAGGCCTTATTTTAAAGCGCTTATTCAATTTTTGGAGGAAGAAAAAACGAAATATCCGACACAAATTTTTCCGGAACACAATGAAATTTTCTCCGCCTTTTCGGCTTGTCCGTTCGATAAAGTTAAGGTGGTTATTCTAGGGCAAGACCCCTACCCGACTCGCGGTCATGCTCATGGGCTATGCTTTTCGGTTCGTGAGGAGGTAAAACCTTTCCCGAAGAGTCTAAGCAATATTTTCAGAGAAATACAATCAGACTTAGAAAAACCGTTTCCAGAAAATGGAAATTTAATGCGATGGGCTCAACAAGGAGTTTTGCTGTTAAATGCTACGTTGACTGTTCAAGAAGGTAAGCCAGAAAGCCATGCTCATAAAGGCTGGGAAATCTTTACAGATGCTGTTATTTCAGCGCTAGCAAGCCAAAAAGACTCATGTGTTTACATGCTCTGGGGAGCCAAGGCACAACAAAAAGTACAACAAGTTAATCCTCAACTAAATTTAGTTTTAACCGCTCCCCATCCTTCTCCTTTGTCAGCTTACCGAGGTTTTTTTGGATGTAAGCATTTTAGTAAAGCGAATCACTATTTGCTTTCAAAAGGTGGAGAAGAAATCAATTGGTAATTGTGTTTATTTCTGCTTAATCATGGATGCAAATAAAACGGCATCGTAAGCAAAGTGAGCCGCTATGGCAAACCAAAGTCCGAAGGTGATAAAACCATATGAAAGCAAAACGATAAAAGGTAAAACAATTAATCCATATAACGAATACCTCCAATTCCAAGGGTTTAAATAGCCATGAATGGCTACGAAAACTACTGATGTTATTGGAACTCCAAGAAAATATTGCACGCCCGAACGGAATAATAACTCTTCACCAAAACCCGCGCAAAAAGAAAGAAACAAGGCGTCACCCCAATTTAAATTCATGGAGCGTACTAAATCTTCAATTTTATTTGGAAGTTTATCAAAAACCGGAGCTTTAAGGAGTAATAAAGCCAAAATACCAAACACGAATCCAAATTCGAGACCAAGACCGATCTTGAGAATTGAAACATTTTCAAATTGAAAAAGAGTAATTAAAGAACCATTGCTCTTCCATCCGAAATACAAAAAAGTGGGTATTGGAAAAACTAAAAGCGTAACAAAACCTAATAAAAGCATTCGAAATCGCAATCGATTTTGAATTAACGAACCTGTTTTCTTTCCCAAAATTCATTTAATAAGACAACAAATCTACGCGCCATCGTATTGGTGTATTTTTTAGTTCTGAATCCACCCACCCATTTAACACCTTTGATTGCATTGGTTAAAAACAATTCATCAGCAGACAACATATTTTGAGGTAGAATTGGACATTCATACACTTTGATATTATTTGCCAATGCTAAGTTAATGATTTGCATACGCATTGTCCCAGCAATACAGCCATCCTCAATACTTGGCGTATAAAGAACCCCATTGTGCACAACAAATAAGTTACTATTCGAAGTTTCAAGCACCTGCCCGCGATCGTTGGTCATAAAAACATCGTCTAATCCCTTTTCTTGAGCGGTTAAAGAAGCCATTATGTATTTCAACCCATTTTTTGTTTTGAATTTAGACAACATGGTTTTTTCTAACTTCAGTTCCATATAAATATCCATCTCCAGGCCTTTACTATTTAGTTCATAGTAGTTGGTTTGTTCAGGAACAATATCTATGTAGTATTGCGCTTCATTGTTTGCAGGTAAATAAGCACCACCTGGAGTTCTATCAAAAGAAATGCGGCATTTGGCTCCTTCTTTGATACCCGATTTCTGAATCAGCTCACAAATTTTTTGATCAAAAAAAGAGGTTGTCCAATCTGGATTTACAATCATTTTCAGAACTTTTGCTCCTTCTGTAAGTCGTAGCCAATGATTTTCCAAGTTAGTGATTTTACCATTTATGACACGAATACTTTCAAAAACGCCATCTCCATACAAATGACCTCTATTTCCAAAACTAATGGTTGGTAAATTATTTGGAGTTACCTGACCATTATTATTTACATACAACAACGACATACTTAATTAAAAATCAAATGAATAAATTCTTGTGCTTTGTTTGGTTCAATTAAAATCACGTAAAGAATCCCAAATAGTGCCCCACCGATATGTGCATCGTGCGCAATATTCCCTTTTCCTTTTCGCAAAGCGAAATATTCAAAAGCTAAATACAAGGGACCAAAAATATATGCCGGAATAGGAATAGGAAGAAATAACAATGCTAATTTCATGCTTGGATTCCAAATAATTGCTGCAAAAACGATTGCTGATACAGCTCCAGAAGCACCCAAAGATGTATAGTTTGGATTTTCATGGTTTCGAATGTATGGAAATAAGGATGCGAAAATTCCACCAACGAAATACAAAATAGAAAAATGGACCATTCCTCCCACTTCACCAAAGGAATTGTAAAAGGAAGACACTAAAATTTGACCTAAAAAATAAAGAGAGAACATATTAAAAATAAGGTGTGACCAATCAGCATGAATAAACATGTGACTTACCATTCGATAAAATTCATTATTGTGTTTAACGCGGTATGGATAAAATAGTGATTTTGATAAAAATTCCTGGTTTTGAAACGCAGCAGCAGAGATCAAAACAGTGGCGGCAATAATAAGATAAAGTACAGAAAACATCTATGTGTATAGTTTTTTCGAAATTACTGAAATTTACTGCATTCTACTTACATTTGCAAAAAACATTTGTATGATTATTTCTCCTTCCCTCCTTTCGTGTGATTTTGCAAACATTCAGCGTGATGTAGAAATGTTAAATAATTCAACAGCTGATTGGTTACATATTGATGTAATGGACGGTGTTTTTGTACCCAATATTTCATTTGGGTTGCCGGTTATTGAAGCAATGAATCGACATGCTAAAAAACCACTGGATGTTCACTTAATGATTGTAAATCCGGATCAATATGTGGCAGATTTCAAAAATGTAGGAGCTGATTACCTCACCGTTCATTATGAGGCCTGCACGCATTTACATAGAACCATTCAATTGATTCATCAACACGAAATGAAAGCCGGAGTAGCTTTGAATCCTCATACACCGGTTGAAGTATTATCCGAAATTATTTGCGATCTTGATTTGGTGCTCATTATGTCGGTGAATCCGGGCTTTGGTGGTCAAAAATTTATTCAGCAAGCTGTGGAAAAAGTAAGGAAACTCAAAAAAATGATTCAAGAAAGTGGATCTTCTGCCTTAATCGAAATTGATGGAGGAGTAAATTCAGAAACAGGAAAACAACTCGCTGATGCTGGTGCTGACGCTTTGGTTGCCGGAAGTTTTGTTTTTAACTCAGCTGACCCAATTAAAACCATTGCTGATTTGAAAGAGTTGTAATCGTTGATTGACTAGAATTACATTTCCCTTCTTCTCCTAATTGATAAATCTTTATTGTTACTCCTTTATTGGAAACTTAGTTCCTAAATATTTTTTTGTATTGAAGTATTTTAGCTAAATTAAAACTTCCTATTGAAGTATTTTAGCTAAATTAGTTTTATTAATTGAAGTATTTTAGCTAAATTTGTTTATCATAAAGTAAAACATGTCGTAAAATATACATTATGGAAATCATAACGAGAGCGGTATTCAATGACCTCAAGGCAAAGTTAAAACCAGGAAAAGTACTGATTTTACTTGGAGCAAGACGCGTGGGTAAAAGCCATTTATTGAAACAAGTAATCTCTGATTTAGACCCCAATCAATTATTGGTTTTAAATGGTGAAGATCAGACTACAATTGATAGAATGTCTTTTCGATCGGTGGAAAACTTCAAGTTATTACTTGGAAACGCTAAGTTCCTTATCATTGATGAAGCTCAAAACATACCAGATATTGGATTAAAACTAAAACTCTTGGTGGATGAAATACCAACTATTCATGTAATTGTAACTGGATCATCCATGTTTGAATTAACCAATAAATTGGGCGAACCGCTAGTTGGAAGGTCACAGGTTATCCAACTTTTCCCCTTTGCGCAATTGGAATATCAGCCCTATGAAAATATAATTGAAACGGATGGAAAATTAGAAAACCGGTTAATCTATGGTTCATACCCCGAATTGATTCATTTGATTGAAATCGAAGAAAAAAAGGATTATTTAGAGGAGTTAATTAGTAGTTATTTATTGAAAGATATTTTAGCATACGAAGGAATAAAAAAGGCAGATAAGATTATTGATTTATTGAGGTTGGTTGCCTTTCAGATTGGCCATGAGGTGAGTATCGATGAATTGGCCATGAATTTAAAAGGTATAAGCCGAAACACCATTGAATCTTACCTAGATCTTCTTTCAAAAGTATTTATAATTTATCCTATTAAGGGTTTTAGTCGTAATTTGCGAAAAGAAATCAGCAAATCAAATCGCTGGTATTTTTATGATAATGGTATACGAAATGCGTTAATCAGAAATTATAATCCACTCAATTTGAGGAACGATACCGGTCAACTTTGGGAAAATTACCTAATGGGAGAGCGAATGAAAGTAAATGCTTACCTGAAAAGAAGAGTTAACACTTATTATTGGCGCACCTATGACCAACAAGAGATTGATCTAATTGAAGAATCTGGAACCAATTTGGCAGCCTTTGAATTCAAATGGAATAAAAACAAGGTTAAAATCCCCACTGCTTGGAAAAATAATTACCAAGATGCCTCATTTGAAGTAATTCATAAAGACAATTATTTGCATTTTGTTTTGGGTAAATGATATTTCAATTTGAAATTTATCCATTCAAATTTTTACCTAAAAACTTCAACCCTTTACCTGTCATCAATGACTTCATCTGTGTTATTGCCACAAGGTTTAATTGAATAATTCTTTCTTGCGGAGCATCCTTGCTGAATCAATAAAGCGTTTATACTTTCCATATTACTCAAAACAACAAGTTGTTCCAAAGTTGCTTGATCACGCAAGTTACCCTCGGAGTTCGGATTTGAATACTGCCACTGTAATGCCGTCATACCGAACAATGCGACATTTAACATATCGGCTTCGTTGGCATAAAGAATTGCTGCTTGTTCCTTTGTTAGTGTGTTCGGAATCAAGTTTTCTTTGATTGAATCTGTGTGAATATGATAATTGATTTTAGAGATCATTCGTTTTACTGACCATTCGAGTTTTTGTTGATTGGTTTCGGCTTCTTTGAGTCTCATGAATTCTTTGATTAGGTAAACTTTAAATTCAGCACTAATCCACATTCCGAATTCTAACGCAATATCAATGTGAGAGTATGTTCCACCATATCGGCCAGTTTTAGCAAAAATTCCAATGGCATTTGTTTTCTCAACCCAATCTTTAACGCTTAAACGGTAACTATTCAAACCAGCTTTACTTTTAATTATGTCGAATTCGCCACAATTAAAATCAGGATTATTTACTTTTTCCCAAAAACCAAGAAACTCAATGGTATTTCTATTTCTCAACCAATCTGATATAAAGTAATTCCCATCTTTTGCCTTAATCATATCTGAAATAGATACAAAATCAGCGTTGTTTATTTGGAATAAAGTCAATGAAACACCCTTAACAATAATTACCTTCTTCATATATGTATTTTTATTTAAATATACGAAAAAATAATCAATATAATGTTTAGTAAATAATCAAATTATTTCTTATATTTAGTATAAAAACGAATCAAAATGTCAAAATCATATTCAAAAATTTGGGTTCATGCTGTTTGGTCAACAAAAAATAGAAGACAGCTAATTCATCAACAAATGGAACACAAATTATTTGATTTTTTAAAAGAGGAATTGAAAAAAATGAATTTGATTGTTGGTCAATTTTCATAACCTATTTTATTGCAATAAATGGTATTTTTCACTAACTTAAAGTAAAAATGTTAACACCAACAACCAATGAATCTTATAAAAACGGAAGAAATACATTCAAAAATCTTTACAATTAGAGGAAAACAAGTAATGCTTGATAGTGACTTAGCAAGGATGTATCAAACTGAAACAAAATATATAAACAGATCCGTAAGTAGAAATTTGAATAGATTTCCAGTAGATTTTGCTTTTCAATTGAATGATAAAGAATGGGAAACTTTAAGGTTCCAAATTGGCACCTTAAATGAAAAGACAACTAGAGGTAAGCATAGAAAGTACCTACCTTGGGTTTTTACAGAGCATGGCGTTACAATGTTATCTGCCGTTTTGAATACAGATGTTGCTGTTGAAGTCAGTATTCATATTATCAAAGCCTTTGTTTCAATGCGCAAGTTTATGTTGAACAATGCTTCTGTTTTTCAACGGCTTAATCAAGTTGAACTCAATCAACTAAAATCAAATGAAAGAATTGATAATATATTCCGCGCTTTGGAAAAAACAAAATCTATACCCAGCCAAGGTGTTTTTTTCGATGGTCAAATATTTGATGCTTACGATTTGATTTCAAAAATTATTCGTTCTGCAAATAAAGAAATTATTCTAATTGACAATTACATCGATGAATCTGTACTATTGCATCTCACTAAACGTGATGTGAACGTTGAGGCAATTATTTACACGAAAAAAGTATCTAAACAAATTGAGTTAGATTTGGCAAAACATAACTTACAATACCCATCAATCGAAATTAAAACGTTGAATTCGGCCCATGACCGATTTCTAATTATAGATAGAAATGAGCTTTACCACATTGGTGCTTCCCTGAAAGACCTAGGTAAGAAATGGTTTGCTTTTTCTAGACTCAATGAATTCTTACCGGAGCTGCTTTCGAAATTAAATGATTCCTAAAATAATCCCCATAATACACCCATAGGTACGGGATTAATCCCGTACCTATGGGGTGATCCAACAACCATTTCTCCCAACCATTTAATGATTCCTACACACAAAAAAAAACACCCCTAAAGGTGCTTTATCACATTCTCATGCAGCGAGAATGGTTTAATCAAAATTTTAATTCTTCATTACTCGAATGACATGCTGATCAGTAGAGTTGATCTGAAACAAATAGATTCCTTTGGCCAAATGCCCACAATTCACTTCCATTTTAGTGGCGCGAATTGTTCCTTTACCAACAATAGCTCCTTGTTGATTGGTTATAACATATTCATTACCAATATATTTTGAATCTGCAATTAAAGTAAAGCTTGCATCAACTGGATTGGGTGTAATTACGATTTCTTTACCGTTTAATTCAGAAATACCCGAAAATTCAAGCGAAAGGTTTAAGGTAATTGTACTATCACATCCTTTTGAATTTGGAATTACCGCTGTATAAACTCCACTTTGCGTATACGTTTGTCCATTTACGGGCCAAGTATATGAATCTAGTTCCGCAGTTGTTTGAGTACTGGCTGATGAGTTGTTTACGGTTAGTGCTAATTGGATTGTACTGTCACAACCTTCGGCATTTGGAATAATGGCAATATACTGACCCGAACTCGTATACACATTTCCATCAGGTGCTGTGTACGTATCGCATGCAATTCGTTCAATGTTACTTGAAGTTGGTTG
>CAMBBW010000075.1 GCA_945863425.1 Lishizhenia tianjinensis | reverse complement strand
CCCATGTTTGGAATGCTTGGTTTAGATTATGGTTTAGGATTTGATAAGCTTGATTTTTGGGCTGATGGATTTGGAAAAGCATCCGACACATCAATCGGTACAAAAGGATATTATCCTAAACTAACTTTTACAATAGGAATGAATTTAGGCGAGTTATAAAATGAAGATTATGAAAAACAAACCCTTTTTTGGCCCCCTACTTTTTCTGGTGGCATTCATGTTTGGCACATCCTTTGCCATAGGGCAAAAATATGCTTATGTTGATTCGGACTATATTTTGAAGAAAATGCCGGATTACCAAGATTCAAAAGAGAAATTGGATAAGTTAGCAGATCGTTGGACAAAAGAAATTGAGGAGCTTTACGCCGTCCTTAAAGGAAAAAAAGATAACTTTGCAAAAGAGGAGGTCCTATTACCTGAAGAGGAAAAAAACAAAAGAGGAGCAGAAATTAAAAAGTTGGAACAAGATGCAATTCAAATGCAAACGAACCGATTTGGAGTGAGTGGTGATTATTTTCAAAAAAGACAAGAACTCATCAAGCCCATTCAGGATAAAGTATTTGATGCAATGCAAAAAGTAGCGCAGAAAAAAGGGTATTCTTTTGTTTTTGATAAAGCCAACCAAAGTAATTTGGTGTATGCAGAAACGAAATTTGACCTCAGTAACGATGTATTAAAAGAAATGGGTATAACAGTTAAATAAATAAATAAATAAAATAGAAAATGAAAAAAACACTTTCCTTAGTAGCTCTACTTTTTGTAACCAATCTTGCTATTTCACAATCTAAAGTAGCTCACGTGAATTCGCAAGATTTATTAGACACAATGCCCTCACGTGATTTGGCCTTGAAAGAAATTAAAGAAATAGAAGATGAATTCAAATTAGAATTGAATGGCATGTATGAAGAATACGAAAAGACAAGAGCCAAATTGGAAGGGGAAAGAGCTACTTTATCTCCAACAATTATTAAATCAAGAGAGGCTAATTTGATGAATCTTGGACAACGCATTCAAGAAAGAGAACAAACTGTTCAAAGTGAATTGCAAGTAAGGGCTCAAGAGTTAAACCAACCAATTTTTGATCGCGTGAAACAAGCAGTTGATATTGTTGCTGATAGAAAAAAATTAAATTATGTAATCGATGCATCTAATATGTTATACTCAAAAGGTGGAATGGATATCACTGGAGAAGTAATTATCGAATTATTGAAATTAGACGCAGCAGCAATCAACAAAAAATAAATCCAATGAAATCATTATTCATTTTCTCTTTACTTTTCATCGCTGTTTCGTGCAACGCTCAAAAGGAAAATGCCACTAAAAATTCTGAAAAAGAACTTGTTTGGTATACTGATATGAATCAAGCAATTGCTATTTCTCAAAAAGAGAAAAAACCGATGATGTTGTTTTTTACAGGAAGCGATTGGTGTGGATGGTGTATTCGTTTGCAAAATGAAGTCTTTAAAAAGGATGAATTCACCAAATGGGCAAAAGAAAACGTGGTTTTGGTAGAGATCGATTTCCCGAAAAAGAATACACAAACTGATGCCATTAAACAACAAAACAATCAATTGCAACAAACATTTGCGGTTAATGGCTACCCAACCGTTTTTTTCGTTACTGCTGATAAAGGAGAAGGCGAAAAAGTAAACTTAACCTCTTTAGGAAAATCTGGTTATATGGCAGGTGGTCCTGAAGGATGGATAAATAACGCAAATACATTTCTAACCAAGAAATAAAATTAGATTCCTTAATTTACGAAGCGATAATTGAATTTCAGTTGTCGCTTTTTATTTTTTACTAAAAACCAACTGGTATTTCAACCCCGATACGGTAATAAATTCCCATTTCAAATAGGCGTCAGAAAGAAACAATATACGAGATTGATTAACAGGAATGATTTGATTATTCGTTACGGCAAAATAGGTATGATGCACATATTCTCCATCCGGTTGTAATTCATACTTGCCTTTCGCCAAAGTGGTGTCAGAAAAGTTAGTTGTGATGGAATAAGCCAAACTTAAACGAAATGAGGTGTCTAATTCCTTATTTATCAACAAACTACCACTACAAGAAGTATCGGTGGAATAAGAGAGTCCATCGTAATCAAAAACAGTAATCTTGGATAATTTCCATTCCCCCTGCAGCTCATTTTCTTTTTTCTTTACCTTATTGCAAGCAGTAAATAAAAAGAACATTAATAAGGAAATAAAAATACTTTTCATAAACATGCAGTTACCATCATACGAACTCCTAAAATCAGGGCTTCGGAATCAATATCAAAACGCGGATGATGGACACCATAAACAATTCCTTTTTCTTCATTTCGGACACCTAACCGAAAGAAACATGCCGGAACTAATTGAGAATAGAAAGCAAAATCCTCCGAAGTTAAACGAATGGGTAAATCATGCACTTTGTCGTTTCCAATAAGTGCTTTCGCTTTTATAGCTAATTCATTCGTTAAAACAATGTCATTTTCCACACAAGGATAACCTTTAGAAATCTCAATATCAACCGTAGCACCGTGCGCAATTGCAATATCTCTCACTTGTTGTTCTACCAGTTTTAAGGCTTGTTCTCGCCAGTTCTCATCCATTGTTCTGAAAGTGCCTTTCAATACCGCCTTAGATGGAATAATATTGGTGGCACCTAGCGCTTCAAAATGACCAAAACTCAATACACACGGAATTTTTGGGTCACATTTTCTACTTACGAGTTGCTGAAGTTGTAAAATAATATTAGCCCCAATTACAATTGGATCAATACATTGATGAGGTGTCGCTCCATGACCACCTTTTCCATTGACTGTAATATAAATTTCATCACAAGAAGCCATGTAACGACCAGCATGAAAGCCTAATTCACCAACAGGCAAGTCTGGAAAAACATGCAAAGCATACATTTTATCAACGCGTGGATTTTCTAATACTTTATCCCGAATCATGTAGGTAGCTCCCCCAGGATTTTTTTCTTCTCCCGGTTGAAAAATCAATTTAACAGGAAAAGGTAACTCATCTTTTATTTCGTTCAATATTTCTGCAGCTCCCAACAAGATAGCAGTATGAACATCATGTCCACACGCGTGCATTACACCCCTAACTTTTGATTTATAAGGCACTTCATTCTCTTCAACAATAGGCAAGGCATCTAGGTCTGCCCGCAAGGCAACACACGCTTTTCCCAAATGTTTTTCCGCTTGAATCAATGCTACAACTCCGGTTCCACCAACACCCGTTTCATGTGAAATACCCAATTGATTTAATTTTCCCGAAACGAAACGCATGGTTTCCTCTTCCTGATAAGACAACTCAGGATGTTGATGCAGGTGCTCGCGATAATTTTTCACTTTTTCATAAAGTGCAAGCGATTTTTGTTCTATCAAAACAGATAATTCAGGATTCATTAGAAGAAATTGATTGATAACCGGAAACAATTAATCGAAAAGAGACATAGGCCATTAAAATTCCAAAAAGGAATTTAACCAGACCGGGAGACATTTTCAGTGACAATTTGGAACCAATATATCCACCTACAACAAAAGTTAGCGCAATGATTAACCCATATTTCCAATTCACATTACCAGTTTTCCAATAATTCATAGTGGCTAAAATTACAACCGGAATAGAAAGTACAAATAAACTTGTTCCTTGTGCTTGATGTTGCGTTAAGCCCAGCATAAAAACTAATGCAGGAACAATTATAATTCCACCTCCAACACCCACAAAACCACTGAGAATCCCGGCTAAAAGCCCAATCACTACCAAAATCAAAATTGTTTGTGTTGTCATCCTATTTCTAACAAAAATACACTTCTTTAAACGTTTTCCCCCATACTTTTTAGATAGGATTTCAATTTCCCTTCATTCTTTTTTGGGATAATCAATAATTTCTCGGTTGAATCAATGACTATATAATCTCTCAAACCATCAATTAGTACCTTTTTTTTGTTGGGGAAATACACCAAATTACTTTGTGCATCAAAAAAACTAGGCTCTCCAAAAATAACTACATTTCCGTTTTCATCTGGTTTTACTTTCTCATTTAAGCTTCCCCAAGTACCTAAATCACTCCAATCAAAAGAGGTTAAAACAACTGAAACATCTTGTGAGTGCTCTAGTATAGCAAAATCAATTGAGATGTCGACACACGTTTTAAATGCAAGGGCTAAATCATGTTTCTCTGAAGATGAATCAATTGAAATACGATTAAACAACTCCAATAGATTCGGTTGATATTTCTGAAAAGCATGCAAAATAGCATCAATTTTCCATATAAAAATTCCAGCATTCCAATAAAAATTACCAGAAGATAAAAATTCTGTTGCGGTCTGAAGATCTGGTTTTTCTCTAAATTGTTTAACCTTAAAAACATGCCCAGCTACCGGTGTGGTATTTGAATCAAACTCAATATATCCATATCCAATATCAGGACGAGTAGGTTTAACGCCTAGGGTTACCAAGTGATTTTTTTGCGCCTCAGAAATTGCAATTTCCAACTGATCATTAAATAAATTTTCATTCAAAATAAGATGGTCTGAAGGGGCTACAATTAAGGTAGAATTCGGATTGATTTTTTTAATTTTCAATGCTGCATATAGGATGCAAGGCGCGGTGTTCTTTCTTTCGGGCTCACAAATTATTTGCGCTTCCTTCAACATAGGAAGTTGCTCAGCAACGATAGAGGCATAATTTAAATTGGTGAGAATATAAATTTGATGAGGAGGAATCGTTTTTTCTAATCGTTCAAAAGTCAATTGCAGTAAAGACTTTCCAACACCTAAAATATCAAGAAATTGTTTAGGCATTTCGGGAGTTGATAAAGGCCAAAACCTACTTCCAATTCCACCGGCCATGATGAGTCCAAATAATTGTTCGTTTTTCATTCTATTGGTGTTACTTTGGCTATTGCACTAACGAGATAATTTTTGTTTGTTCTTAATTCTGTGCAAAGAAAACGTTTTCTTCGCAATTCGCCCTTACAAAAAACTTTGCCTTGTAATAAAAAACGCTCCCCTTTCGAGAGGTTTTCCAGCAAAGTAATTGATTCATCATGCCTATCAAATTTAGCTAATTGTCTGGAAAGATGTATATCACTACATGAAGAAGCCTTGAGGTTATTTAATGAACGCTGCAAAGCAAAATTAATCTCCTCAGGCAATTGCTCCATTTGTATAACCGGTTCTAATAACCTTTTAAATTCTGATTTCCATTCTGGTCCATGAGGTGAAACACGATTGCCAAATTTTTCAAACGTTTTAAAATGGGCAAATTCATGAATGGTTGTAATTAAAAACGCATAGGGATTAAGGTTTCCATTGATCGTAATTTGAGGCATTTGAAAGCCAGACCCTACTCGAAAATCACCCAGTTTGGTAGTTCTTGGTGCTACAATCTTGAATTTTACCTTATGTAGAATAAGTAACTCTGTGACATAAGAAACAAAAACTTCTGGTAAATATTTCACCAACACTTTTTGGTAAAGATCATGTTTTGTTGCGGCGGACATCTATTCAAATGTAAGAATATTATTGTTTTAAGAAACAAAAATTGATGATTTTGAAACGGCATAACTTAAATAAGCCTTAACTTAGCAACTATGAAATTAATGGAAGGATTCGGTAAATACTTTTTAATGCTAACGATTGTATTCCGTGCACCTGAAAAAATGTCTGTTTTTAGAAGGCGATTGTTTGAAGAATTAGAGCACATTGGAATTAATTCTATTCCATTAGTTGCCTTGATGTCGTCATTCATTGGTGGGGTTATTGCACTTCAAACGGCTTCCAACATGTCAAATCCATTGTTGCCCACTTATACCGTTGGATACATTACACAATCAAGTACAATCCTCGAATTTTCGCCAACAATCATTTCTTTAATACTCGCTGGGAAAGTAGGTTCAAACATTGCATCGGAAATTGGAACGATGCGCGTGACGGAGCAGATTGATGCCCTTGAGATCATGGGTGTTAATTCACTGAGTTTTTTGGTGTTACCTAAAGTGACTGCTGCTGTTTTATTTTTCCCGATTTTGGTAATTTTCTCAATGGGATTGAGTTTGGTAGGTGGATGGATCGCTCTTGTTTTATCTGATTTATCATCCACGGAAACCTATGTATACGGAATAAGGTATTATTTTGAAATGAGTAATGTTTGGTACGCCTTAACTAAATGTGTAGTCTTTGGCTTTATCATTGTTACAATATCTTCATTTTATGGATATTACGTAAAAGGCGGTTCATTAGAAGTTGGTCGTTCTTCCACGCAAGCAGTCGTAAGTAGCAGTGTAGCCATTCTCGTTGCAAATTTCCTATTAACTCAAATGATTTTACTTTCATGATTGAAGTTAAGCACGTTAATAAATCATTTGGAAAAACCCAAATTCTGAAGGATATCAGTGCAACCTTTGAAAAAGGGAAAGTGAACCTAATAATTGGTCAATCCGGACACGGAAAAACTGTTTTAGCGAAGTGTATTGTTGGACTGCACGAAGTTGACTCAGGGGAAATTCTTTTCAACGGACGCAATTTTTGCAAAATGAATCGGGTTGAGCGCACGTCTATCAGACAAGAAATTGGAATGCTTTTTCAAGGATCTGCGTTATTTGACTCCATGACCGTAGAAGAAAATGTGATGTTTCCCTTATTGATGTTTAAAAAAATGACAAAAAAGGAAATGCTTACTCGTGTAAACTTTTGCTTGGAGCGAGTTAATTTAACTGGTAGAAATAGCCTTTTTCCTTCAGAATGTAGTGGTGGAATGCAAAAAAGAATTGGAATAGCACGAGCAATTGCCATGAATCCAAAATATTTGTTTTGTGATGAGCCAAATTCTGGATTGGATCCTAAAACGGCCATTTTAATTGATACTCTTATCCGAGAGATTACCTATGAATATCAAATTACCACCGTTGCCATCACTCATGATATGAATAGTGTGATGGAAATTGGGGACAATATTCTATTTATCCATAATGGAAACAATTGGTGGACGGGTAACAAGAACAACATCATTTCTACTGAGAATCCAGAAGTAACTAGCTTTGTTTACGCCTCAGAATTCATGAAGGAAATTAAAGATTCCATCATCGAAAAAAATAAGAATAAGTAATTTATTTGTATAAAGTTGCTTTGACTGCAGCAATTACGCGCGGTACATTTGGCAATGCAGCCTCAATCAAAGTTGGAGAAAACGCAAAAGGTGTATCTGTTTGCATCACTCTATAAACGGGAGCATCCAGATAATCAAAAGCATATTGTTGTAAGTGATAGGCAATCTCCGAAGCAATAGAAGCCAAAGGCCAAGACTCTTCAACAATTACGCAACGATTTGTTTTCTTTACGGATTCAACAACTGTTTTGTAGTCTATTGGGCGGACCGTGCGAAGATCAATAACTTCAACAGATATTCCTTCTTTCTCGAGTACTTCAGCAGCTTCATAAACCACTTTCAAAATTTTACCAAAAGAAACGATGGTTACGTCAGTTCCTTTTCGTTTAATGTCAGCTACACCAATAGGAATTATATATTCACCTTCAGGAATTTCTCCTTTATCACCATACATTTTTTCTGATTCGAGGAAAACAACTGGGTCATTATCTCGAATCGCTGCTTTTAATAATCCTTTAGCATCTGCTGGATTTGATGGCGTTATTACCTTTAATCCTGGAACGTGTGCGTAGAAGGCCTCAAAACTTTGGGAATGTGTAGCCCCCAATTGACCCGCTGTGCCATTTCCCCCTCTGAAAACAATCGGGCAATGATATTGTCCACCCGACATTTGAAGCATTTTTGCTGCGCTATTGATGATTTGATCGGCGGCCAAAATTGCAAAATTCCATGTCATAAACTCCACAATAGGACGCAAGCCATTCATCGAAGCACCAACAGCAATTCCTGTAAATCCAAGCTCAGCAATCGGGGTATCAATCACACGTTTTGGTCCAAATTCATCAAGCATTCCTTGAGAAACTTTGTATGCTCCGTTATATTCTGCTACTTCTTCTCCAATTAAAAAAACCGATTGGTCTCTTCTCATTTCTTCGTTCATTGCCTCACGAAGTGCCTCTCTAAATTGTACCGTTTTCATAAAATTGTTCTAGGGACTGCGAAATTACATGTTCCCGTTGGTTTTATCAATTAATTAACAACAAATTTTAATACCCGTGCATTTGTCCCCAATTGAACCAAATACGTTCCAGTAGCCAATCCATTTGTTGGAATTATAACCATGTTGTCTCCTGTTTTCGATTGAACAGTGGTTGTTGAAATCACTTTTCCTGATAAATCTAAAATTGAAATTGCTAAACGCGTGTCAACTGCCGAAGAATAACGAATGTGTACATCCTCATCAGTAGGATTTGGATACAACTCAATGGCGGATAAATCAGTATTTTCTTCTAAGCTCAAAACAAGATTATCGGAAGGGGAGCCTGCATACAGATTGATATCATCCAAATAAATGTTATTTCCTCCTTCACCTTCAAACTTAAATTTCATTTTAAAGTTTGGTGTGAAATAGATACTAGTTACGTTAATCATGTGCACCGTTACCCAATCTGCTTGTTGGGTTGGTTTCCAGCTTGTTGAAGAAACCGAGCTTGATAATTGATTTCCACCCAATGTTTTTCGTTGAGCCCATGTTTCGCCACAATCAGATGTTACAAATACTTTTAGGTATTCATAATCAGCAGTGGTTTTTTTGCGGTATGAATAACGAAAACTCAACGTAACAGTTCCAGTTGGTGGAATAACTGATAAATCAATTGGTGCGGAGGTTAATTCGTCAACACTCCCAACTCCTTGACCAAAATTTACCAATTTGGCACATTGTGCTCCGGAATGACCCGTTGTATTTTCAATGGTCCACGCGTTGTTATTATTTGGATTATAAACTTCCCAATTGTTCACATTCGTTAACGTTGAATACGATTCAAACCCTTCCCAATAAGGCAGTACCGAAGGATCAGGCAATACTCGAATGTAATTATTTTTAATCTCGTCATCCGTTGCGGAACCATCTGTAGCTGTTAATTTTACTGTGTAAAGTCCGGGTTGTGAAAAATTGATCGTCGGATTTTGAGAATTAGCAGCCGATCCAGATGCAAATGTCCATCCTGTAGCTGGAGTAACTTCCCAGTTCCAACCACTTACTACGTTGTATGAATCATCTACTAATTGAATGGAATCGCCCAAACAGATTGTGGTTCTATCCGTTGTAAATTGAGCCTTACACAAGTATACATCGCCGGTAGCTCCTGTTGCTGTTAAATTAGCAGATTGCCACAAATTAAACCTTCCTGTTATTGTACCTTGCAATGCCGCTCGCATGCGGTCCACTTGTCCACCCGTGTACATTTTTGAACAATAGGAATAATCCATATAGTTTTCTACGTTGTCTCTCACGTCATAAGACCAAAAGGAATTGACTGAATTACACGTATTAGCATTTATCAAACAAGAAGTAACTCCAATACAATTGGGTGTGTCATCGACTCCATCATCGGTACTACAAGAAGAAGCATTTCCAGGATTATTATTTCCTCCCCATGTGTGAGAAAGGTTTAACCAATGTCCTACTTCATGCGTAAATGCACGACTAGTTCCAACTGAGCTAGTTCCAATGGACCCCACATAATCGTGTAAAATCCAAATTCCATTTGTCATACTTGTACCTGACCAACCAGAAGGATTTGTAGTATATCCAGCAGCACCACCAATTTCACCACAAATAAAAACATTCAAGTATTTATTTCCTGGCCAAGAGCCGTTAAATACATCGTTTCCATTTCTAATGGCTGTAACTTGTGCATCACCGTCCGCGCCATCATAAGACAAGGCGTTCATGGTTCGTGTAATTCCTTTGAAACAAGTTCCATTGGGTGCTTTTGTAGCCAATACAAATTCAATTTCTGCATCGGTTGGCATACCCACAAAGTCTGATTGAACTGTTGCTGTGTCCGCATTTTGTTTTCTGAAATCACGGTTTAGAATGGCTAATTGATCCATGATTTGTTCATCTGAAATGTTTTCTACCCCATTGTTATGAAGAACGTGAAATACAATTGGAATTCGGTAAACAACACCTTTAGGCTGCGCTTTTTTCAGTGCTTTCGCAAATTCAATATCATCTTGCTGTTTTTGCAATACATAGTCAGTATTTTGCATCAAAGCAGCCATTTTCTTGTGTTGAATACAATACTCAACCTGCTCTCCATCACGCACATTGGTTGGATCGATGGTTCTTTTAACTTGGCTGAAAAGCGTAAAAAATGAAAATAAAACAAACGAAAAGGCAATACTAATTTTTGAGTTCATAGTTAAATTTAGTTTAGAACAGTTAATTCTTTTAATAGTTTGCCTAAATTACCACTTTATTTAAAAAAGTTCCAAATAAATTTTGATTTCATCCAATTTTTAATCGAAAAGAGTCGACTACCATTAACTTCCTTACATTTGTAGTATGAAATCAAGAATAGCATCCGAGACACTCTCTATTACAACAAAAGTTGTTTTGCCAAATGATACGAATACATTAGGTAATCTTTTTGGCGGTCAGTTATTAGCATGGATGGATGAAATCGCCAGTGTTTCTGCACACAGGCATTGCAAGCGCGTAGTGGTCACGGCATCTGTCAATCATGTTTCGTTTCAAAAACCAATCAACCATGCCTCCATCGTAACATTGGAAGCTAAGGTTTCTCGTTCGTTTAATTCCTCTATGGAAATTTTTGTGGATGTATTTGTAGAAGATCCGGTTACCGGCGAACGAGCAAAATGCAATGAAGCCATCTATACTTTTGTTGCAGTTGATCAAAATGGTGGTCCCATTCAAGTGCCTGAATTGATACCAGAAACAGAGGAAGAAAAAAATCGATTTGAAGGAGCTTTGCGCAGAAAACAACTTAGTTTGATCTTAGCGGGTAAAATGAAACCAAGCGACGCAACTGAATTGAAGAAATTATTTTTTGAGGAATAGCTTATTTCTTTTTTTTCTTATTCAATATAGCATCTGGTTGCGGAAACAGACCCAAGCGTTTCATAGATTTCGTTTTTTTATACAGCAAAATTGTTTCTGGCGATTCATCAACCGAGCGGTTAAATGTTACAATAAACGTTGTTTTATCCTTTTTTTCCCAGGAATAGGGAACTGTCATTTCGTTTCTTCCAATGGTAAAATCAAGATCTGTTTTTCTTAATTTCACTGATATCTCCGTTGATGCCACCTCAATCAATTGTGAGCCGGTATTCAATTTATATGCCGCAATTTGTCCCACATATTCACCCAACACCCTTTTTTTAAGGGGTTTTTGAGCAACGATTGAAAGCGAAGCACACAAAAAGAAAAAAAGCACCCATCGTTTCATGTAAAGCGAAGGTAAGAATTTTATGATGGAATGTGCTTTTTCAATTAACATGTACATGAGCCCAAAATCAGCTTCCTGTTTTGATATTGGATTTTAAAGTTTTTGTTGTGCTAAAAATGGATACACTATTTTATGGGTCGTTTCATTTGCTTTTCTCAGGAAAAGCAATTAACGGCAATCTATTCTTTAACCATTTTATCTGAATTAGATGTTAAAAATAACGTTTTTTTCAGATAAATTGAAAAATTCGAACAGTCAACGTATTTAGATCAAGATGAAAACATCGTTAAAATCCTTTTATTCTTGATGATTATAAAACAATTGATGAGTCGCAGTCAATTGAATTTCACCAGATTTCAGGAATTTAAATCGAGAAATCGAAACTTTTCAGGAAATTCAACTTTGTACAACAATTTGCTTGCCATTTTCGTCAGTACGATTTGTCAGTCCAAATGTGAAATACTCTTTTGTTATTGAGTAATCCATTTCTTTTAATGAATCAATAAACAAATCAATGTTCAAACGCATATTTTCTAAATGTTCATCTTCAATTTCAATAGTTTTTCCATTATGGTCGTTTAAATAATGAAACTCAATTATTCTTTTATCTAAGATTCCAGACGTCAGTAACCATAAATCCACAATTTTAGATGTCTCTTCTTTGTTGATTCGAATAGTTTCTTTCGTTTCAGGG
>CAMBBW010000074.1 GCA_945863425.1 Lishizhenia tianjinensis | reverse complement strand
GCTTGGTTTAGATTCGTTGCTCCACCAAGTGGTTCAGTTGAAATTTCAACGGATAATGGAGCGACAGAAATCGGCACCTATTTTCAAATTTATCATGCTGCAGATGGTAGCTCATGTACAACAGGATTACAACCCCTAACGGCAGCAGTGATAAAGAATAAATTTGATTATCTTTCACACATTGAGTTTTCTGATGGAATTGATGCACTTGGATTGGACCCAGAAGCGCAATTATCGTTAAATGCGTGCGATCCTTTTCCAGGTATTAGTTACCAGAAATTAATTGCTGGTGAAACGTATTATGTTCAATTAACAGGTGATGATGATGCAGCGGGTATTGTTGAAGTACGGATCAATGATTTGGGAGGAGGAAGTGCAGATGCAGAAGATATTCCTTGTCAGTCTCCTTCAGTTACTTATGGAACAAATGTAATCAGCACAGATGCAGGAGCTGCTTCGGTAACATTAGATTTTGGTTGTGCTTATGATGGTGGTAATGATTACGCTGAAACAGGCGCTCCGCATACTGACAATAATCCTGAAAATTATCATGCCTACGATTATGACCATGTTGCCGCAAATAATCCAGTGGTCAATGAATCAGTTTGGTTGAATTTCATTGCTCCGAATAGTGGCCGTATGATTTTTGAATCGGATTATCAAGATGCACTTTATGGAGAAAACAATGCCTTATTTGGATATGATATTCGTTTTGCTCCAGGTATACCTTCCGATTATTCATGTGCTAATCTTGAGTTCATTGCAGAAGATGAAGGTGGTACCAATAGTTTTCTAGGAGGTGATCCAAGCGCTCGTATAGATAGAAGATGTCTTGAACCAGGATATAAATATTATGGAATGGTTGATCCTTCCGATAATCTTACTCCATTGAGCACGCAAAGTATTAAATCTTGGTTATATGACCCAAGTATTTCAGATCCAACTTTAAACTCTCCCGGGAATGATATTTTGTGCCTAACCTTGCAAAACACGCTCTATGAGGTTCCTGTTATTTTAGCGAATACGAATCCGACATTTCAAGCTGTTGCAGGTTCAAATGTGTTTGCTTGTCGCGAATTTTTAGCTGGTGAACCTGCAGCTGATCCCAATGCTGCTAACCGCGCTGATCAAACTGTATGGCATTATTTTACGGCTCCTCCATCCGGTGCAGTTGAATTAAGTATTCGTGCCTACATAGGAATGAATTTATTAAGGTACAATGTCTTTGAATTGTTAAATGGAACGGATTGCTATGGAGGACTTCAACCTGCCACCTATACCCAAGATGGAACACGAAATACTCCAGTTGTAACTCCAATTATATCCGGTACTGCTGGATTTAATGGAACACAAACATCTGCGTGTTGTCTGGAACCAGGGAAAGTTTATGCGATTCAAATCGATGGTGGTTCACCAGGTGATGAAGGCCAATATATTATTGAATACATTCAGGAAATAGATAGCGATGCAGGTGATATTTATGTTGAATTGGCAAATGGAGATAGCTTAACAACAGCCCAGCAAGATACAGCATTTATTTGTTTCGGTGACGTGTTTACTCCTGGTATAACTGTTAACGGTATTGGAGAGTCGACCCAAAGTTTACCTAATTGCTTAACACCAGGTTATGTAATACATCAAGTTCAAAATTTACCAGATCCAATTGCAAATACAGGTTTTAACAACGCTTACATCGATACGTTAATAGGATTGAATGGAACATTTACCAACAATGGCGATGGTAGTGGTTCATTCGGTAATCCGTTATTTAATACGCTCCATTACATTTCACCTGCAGGAGATATTACCGCAAATTGGGGTGATTTTTCTTGCGGTACATCCACTGTTTCAACGGGTCTGCCTATCGTGTTTTTACAACAGTTGAATGCTGTATTCAATTATGACAATGCGACTTGTACTGCCACGTTTTCGGCTACTGGTGGATTAAATGGATATTATTCAAGCCCATATTCATATTCTATAACTAGCCCTTCAGGTTCAGTGGTTTCAAATGGTTCATTGGCATCAGGAGTAAGTTCATCCTATACTGGTTCTGAGGCTGGAATTTATACTGTTCAAATTAATGATGGTGCTTGTCCGCAAATTTTCACTTTTGACGCAACTAATTGTAATAATCCTTGTACACCAACAACAACAAATATCCCACTTTCTATATGTCAAGGTGAATCAATTTTATTAGGAGGCGCACAACAAACAGAATCTGGAATTTATACCGATGTTTTCATTACTTCCCAAGGATGTGATAGTACGGTTATTACAAATCTTTCCATTAATCCGGTTCAATCTGTTTTGAAGGAACATGATTTATGTCCGGGTGGCTCAATTCAGGTAGGATCTAGTACTTACACCAATGTTGGGGTTTATATAGATACAATTCAAGCCATTACAGGTTGCGACTCGATAGTAACATCGGTCATTTTTATCCTGCCAACAATAACGACTAACATTGACGTAAGCATTTGTTCTGGAGTTAACTATGATTTCAATGGAACCTTCTTAACAAATGAAGGAGTTTATTCCGATACTTTAGCAACATCTGAAGGCTGTGATTCTGTGGTGGTGCTCTCTTTATTTGTAACTCCACCAAACTCATCGTATGAATCAGTTGAGATTTGTTCTAACGAGTATTATACATTTGCTGGTCAAGATTTAATTGCAAGTGGAATTTATACCGACACACTTTCTACCGCTAGCGGATGCGACTCAGTTCTTGTTTTAGAACTGTCAGTACTTGATTGTGAATTTGAAATAAGTAACATTTTAACTCCAAATGATGACGGACAAAACGATACTTGGAAAGTGAGTGATGTTTCTAAAATTGCTGGATGTGATGTGAAAATTTATAATCGTTGGGGCGAAATGGTTTATAATACAAATGATTATAATAATCAATGGGGTGGAACTAGAAATAATGAACCCTTACCTGATGGAGTTTATTTTTATTCTATAAAATGTTCCGATAAAGAATATACAGGTGAGATTAACTTATTACGATTTAAAAAATAATTGAAATCATGAAAAAAATAATTTTTATCGTTTTTGCTTCGGTTTCTTTGGTTTCATTGGCTCAGCAAACTCCTCAAAGTAACGTTTATAGTTACAATAGGTATTCAATTAATCCTGCATATGCTGGTGCAAGTGGATGTACCGAAATAAATTTTTCTCATCTAAATCAATGGGTGAAGGTAGAAGGTGCCCCACTTACTAGTTATTTAGGTGTAAATACCCGTCTAGGTAAGAATATTGGTATAGGAGGTCAGGTTTTAGTGGATAAAATCGGAATGATCAATCAAGTAAGCGGTATGGGATCAATTTCTTATGGCTTAACCTTTGCGAAATTTCACACCTTGCGTTTTGGTTTGGGCATTGGGTTTAATCAATATAGAGTGAATCCATCATCAGCAATTGCTTTCGATAATCAAGATCCAATCATCAATGGCGGAAGTCAATCATCAGGAACATTAAATTCTGAATTGGGAATTTTCTACCAATGGAAAAATTTAGAACTTTCTGTGGCTTCCAAGCAATTGTTGCAAACGTATACGAATTTTGGATACGCGAGCTTGGATGGATATGGACTTCGTAGACATTTCAATGCGTTGGCTGCATACAGAATTAACATCAATAATAATTTTGCAGTAAAACCATCTGTTTTCTTGAAAGGGATAAATACCGGTATGCAAACAGATGTTAATACGGATGTGATTTATAAAAACTTCATTCAGGCGGGTATTGGATACAGAACGCAAGTTGGATTAATTGTACGCGCTGGAATTACGATTCAGGATTTATTTTTCATCGGATATGCGTATGAAACTCCTATGAGAAACATTGCATCTTATAGCTCTGGTTCACATGAAGTGGTTTTAGGTGTAAAGTTATGTAGAGCTAAAAAGAAGCAAGAAATCGTGGAAATTATAGAAATCGATACCCTTGTTAATATCGCTAAAAAAACTACGGAACCAATCATTCAAGATACAGTCTTTGTTCAAAAAACAGACACAGTATTCATTACCAAAGGCTCAGGAATTTCAAATGATGAGGTGAATACTATTTTGTTGAGTGTTGAACGAAATTTATTATTTGAAAAACAACGTTTCGTTATTCAAACTAAATCATTTGATGAACTTAAATCACTTGCACAAATACTGGCTTTGCGTCAAGACATCATGATTGAAGTGGAAGGACATACAGATGATCGCGGAGATGACACTGAAAATATGAATCTTTCTAAAGATCGAGCAAATGAGGTAAAAGCGTATTTAGTGAAAAATGGAATTGACGGAAAACGAGTGAAAGTCAGTTATTACGGGGAGACAAAACCAATGGGTAATAATGAAACGGAGTCAGGTCGTCAAATGAATCGTAGGGTTCGAATTAAAATCATCAATAAAGAATAAGCTCAATGCTTACTTTTCGTGTTGAGAAAAAAGTATTCGATTTTACATTTGGAGCGGGGACTTCTCGTGGTATTCTTCACCATAAAAAATCGTGGTTTATTCATGCGATTGATTCAGAGGCACTATTTCAAGGGATAGGAGAATGTAGTGTAATTGAAGGGCTTACCCCTGAATATTTATCGGATGATGATTACATTTCTCGAATTAATCAAGCCATTTATCTGATAGGAGATTTAAACGCTGCCGATTTCAAAGAACAGCTATTTACAAATTTCTCTTCAACCGAAATCGAAGAGTTTTTTAATCACAATTCTTCCATACGATTTGGTTTTGAAACAGCAATTTTAGATTGTTATACTGGAGGTAAAGGTATTTACTTTAATTCGCCATTTGTAACAGAAGGTTTAAAAATACGCATCAATGGTTTAATTTGGATGGGGAACGAATCCTTCATGTATGAACAAATAGAACAAAAGTTAATAGAAGGGTTCACGACTTTGAAAATGAAAGTTGGTGCGATTGATTTTAATCAAGAATTGGCTATTTTTCGTTCAATTCGTAAAAATGATAATTCAAAAAATATTACCCTTAGAGTTGATGCAAATGGGGCTTTCAACTCAGATAATGTCATGGTAAGATTGAAACAAATGGCAGAATTTGAAATTCATTCCATTGAACAACCTATCGCAACAGGAAATAGTGAATTATTGAAGAGAATTTGTATCGATTCACCTATCCCAATCGCTTTGGATGAAGAATTAATTGGTGTTTTTTCTAAACAAGAAAAACTTTCGTTTTTAAATGAAATCAACCCACAATTTATTGTGCTTAAACCAAGTTTACATGGTGGATTCAAAGGGACTTGCGAATGGATTGAGGCTGCAGAAGCGAACGGAATTCAATGGTGGATAACATCTGCACTAGAGTCTAATGTTGGACTTAGTGCAATTTGTCAATTTACGGCTCAATTTTCAAATCCCCTACCGCAGGGGTTGGGAACGGGAGCCTTGTATGCAAATAATATTGACAAGGGATTAATTGTTGAAAATGGATTTATTTTTTCAGCCAAGCATTAGCCGTGTTGGTACTTTAGAATCATTTTTGGGTAATTAATATAGTTAACAATTACATCACAAAAGATTAAAATCAGCAAGTCAAAAAATATCATTTTGTTTAATTACTTTTAGAAAGTGAAATTTTACGTTCAATTTCTTTTTTTTACGCCACTACTTCTGGTAGCTTGTGAAATGCAATTGGGTCCAAGTTTCAATGATAAGGAAGAACGCATTCAAGCGCCAATTTTGAACAAGGACATGGGTTTTAAAAAATTGAAGGGTGAATGGTTGTATGTGGATAGAAAGAAAAATGCCTATATCAAGCAAGTAACATATCTTCAGTCAGGTCCCCATAGCCAACGAGAAAGAGTCATGCGTTATTTTAATTTGGTCGCTTTTGAAGATACAATTCTTCCTTTGCAGAAATTGATTCATGTGGCTTCATTCAATCAAGTAGATAGTTTTAAATATGAAGATAAAAATCATTATTATCTTTACAATCCTAATTCAAAAAGACCACCTGCTTTTTCTTGTTTAGAAAAAAAACAATAAATATGAAAAAATTACTCTTATTGTCACTTTTTCACTTTTCTTATTTCTGGGCATTTCCTCAGCCTATCCAACAACCAAAGGCATCTTGTTTTCAAGTTCCTACCCAAATCTCGATGGATCAGATAAATAATTTTAGTATTTCCAATGAGTGTATGATTACCTCATTTTCATTTCAATTAGTGAACCGATGGGGGCAGGTTGTACGAGAATCAAATGTTCTAAACACACCGATTATATGGCAACAACTGGGTGACACTAAAAAAGGTAAATTAAAAAACAAGAAGCAATCAAGCACCAAAAACACCGAGCAATTACTCACTCAAGGAGTTTATTTTTATAGTATTACTTTTACGCTACAAGGTTCAAATTTACCTGAAAAACAAACCGGAAATCTTTCCATTTATTAAAAAACTAAATCGTGCAACAACTTAATTTAACTTTATCTCAGTTTACAGAAGGAACTCTTTTTTTTGAATTTGATATAGATAATCAACCATTATCCTCTAGGTTGCAAGTTGATTTAAAGGAGCTAACTGGCATGTTCACACCTGAAGGATCTGACAGTGGTTATTTTGTTACGCAAATTGCAAAATACATTGGTAAAATGCCAACTGACCGAATTTTATTATACGTCTGCTCCGATTGTGGTGATATAAGTTGTGGAGCTTTATCTGCCAAAATAGATTTTACCGATGAAAAAGTGATTTGGAGTGATTTTGCATATGAAAATGCGATTGAAATTGTGGAAAGGTATCCTGAAATTGGACCTTTTGAATTTTCGCGTATGGAATATACTAAAACCTTTTATGCTATTGCACCGCAACAATCTATTAATGAAAACTTAAATTGACGTGTGAAACTGAATTACAATATTATGTCTAAATTACTTCAAGTACTAACCACTTTTCTCTTCCTTGGAATACTATTTACTGGAAATACTCAAGGTTATTATCCTATGGGTAGTCGTGCTCAATCACTTGGAAATGCGAGTAATACCTTGGAAGATGTATGGGCCTATCACCACAATCCTGCTGCTCTAACAGGTGTTAAGAAATTGGCAGTGGGGATTAGTTATGAAAATCGATTTTTACTGAAAGAATTGCAGTCTCAGGGAGTAGCCGTAGCATTACCTTTAAAAAAAGGAGTTATTTCTTTTGGAGGTCAGCGTTTTGGATACCGTAATTTTCTTTCATTTAAAACAGGGTTGGGATATAGCTTAAAGTTAAGTGAATTGTTGTCAGCTGGAGTGCAACTTAATTATGCAGGTATTCGATTGCCAGACGCCTATGGCAGCCATGGTACTGTTACGGCTGAATTAGGATTGTTAGCGAAAGTTAATGATAAATGGAAACTGGGATTTAGTGTTTTTAACATCGGTCGAAATAAGCTTTCTGATTATCAAGAGGATAGATACACGACCGTTATGCGTTTAGGGACGGCCTATAAAATTTCTTCCAAGGTACTTTTTGTCGCGGAAGCTGAAAAAAATGTAGATTATCCACTTCGAGGAAAAGTAGGAATTGAATATGCAGTTGTCTCTAATTTTTTTATTAGGGGTGGTTTTGCAACGGAACCAGTAGAGGTTAGCTTTGGAGTTGGATATCAATTCAAAAAATTCTTCAAGTTGGATCTTGGAAGTTGTTACCACCAAATTTTGGGTTGGTCGCCTAATTTTTCATTTAATTATCAATTGCAATAGCATGTGGCTTAAGTTGGTTGTTAGTTTATTGGTTTTGTTTGCAACTGGAAAGGTGATTTCACAGGCAAGAAATGAAGTTATTCAGCAGCGCATCGAATTTATTTCTGAGCAATTGCAATCAGAGGAAATTGATTTAACGAATGTTATTGAATCTCTGAATTTTTATTTTGATAATAAGCTGAATTTGAATACCGCCAATACGGAAGACCTCGAAGAACTCAATTTGTTAACGGCTGTTCAAATCAATGATTTACTCTTGCATAGAAAGCTTTTTGGGAAATTAATTACGATTTATGAGTTGCAAAGCCTTAAATATTGGGATTTATCGATCATTCAATTGGTATTACCTTTCGTATATGTGGACAATAAGCTAGATAATTTGCATATTACATTTAAAGAAGCATTAAAAGAAGGAAATTTTGAGCTTTTCACCCGATACCAGCCAACGATTGAGAAAAAAGGTGGATATGCACCCGCTTCCGATTCGGTATTGAATGCATCTAATAATTATTATCATGGAAGTTCTGATCGGTATTATACTCGATTTCGCTATACATATAAAACGAATATAAGTATTGGAATTACTGCTGAAAAGGATGCTGGAGAACAATTTTTTAAAGGCGCTCAGAAAAATGGATTTGATTTTTACTCGGCTCATGTATTTTTTAAAGGGGGGAAATACCTAAAATCTTTTGCGATTGGTGATTATCAAGTTCAAATTGGTCAAGGAATAAATATGTGGTCAAGTTATGCTTTTGGTAAAACAGCGGATATTGCCACTATGAAGCGAAATGCAATTCCTATTCGGGCCTATACATCCGTTGATGAAAGTAGATTTATGCGTGGTGTAGCTGCGGATTTTGGCTATAAGGATTTTAGTTTACTCACATTTGCATCCGTTAAAAAAGTAGATGCGAAACAAGCCATCGCAGATTCAACTTACGATGATTTAGAATTTATATCAACGATTGATTTATCAGGATTGCATCGCACAAATTCTGAAATTGCTAAGAAAAATGGCTTGACTGAATACGTGGTGGGGACTAATCTGAGGTATGTAAAAGGACCGCTAAGACTAGGTGTAACTGGAGTTGCGCAGGGGTATGATAAGCCCTATTTAAAAACAGAAACGTATTATAACCAGTTTGATTTTAGAGGAAAACAAAATCTATCTGCAAGTTTTGATTATAATTATGTGTATCGAAATGTTAATTTATTTGGTGAAATGTCACACAATTTTTTCCAGTATGAAGGCGAATGGAATGGCGGTGGGGCAATGGTCCACGGAGCAATGGTTTCGTTAGACGCTAATGCCAGTATCGGTTTATTGTATCGAAATTATGGAAAGGGCTACCAGACATTTTATAATGCTGGATTTTCAGAGGGTAGTAATACTCAAAATGAACAAGGACTTTACGCAGGGACAAAATTAAAAATAACGAAAGCTTGGTCATTGAACGGGTACATTGATTTATTCAAATTTCCTTGGTTGAAGTATCAGATTGATGCACCAACTCAGGGGCACGAGTTTTTAATTCAACCTATTTACAAACCGAACAAGATTTTCGAAATTTACGGTAGATTTCGTCAACAATTGCGACAAAAAAACAGTAGGAATTCTGATGGGACAGTTACTGGGATTGAAGATGTTTTGCAGCGTAATTATAGGTTAAATGTTTCATACGTGGTTAATGAATTTTTCACCTTCAAAAGTAGATTAGAATATGTGACAATTAATCGCCTGAGTAACAAGCCGGAAAAAGGAATGTTGTTTACTCAAGATTTATTGTACAAACCAAAAGGATTACCTATTGATATTTCATTGCGTTATGCCCTTTTTGATACCGATAGTTATGATACAAGATTATATTCTTTTGAAAACAATGCTTTGTATGTATTCGCGGTACCAGCCTATTATTATCAAGGAAATCGAGCCTATATTTTAGTAAGGTATTCATTCCTGCGACATTGTGATTTATGGGTGCGGTATGGATATTTTCTGTACAACAACAGACAGAATATAAGTTCAGGAGCAGAAGGTATTGTAGGGAGTAAGAAATCAGATTTGGTAATTCAATTACGAATTTCCTTCTAAAAGAATTCGGATATTTGTACAATTTTATAGATGTTTTCCACAATTTTTGGTCAAATGTTCAAAAGATTGAAACTTTTTTCAGTAAAAAGCGGTAAAAATATTTGCAATATTAAACTAGAAGCGTATCTTTGCACCCGCTTCAAAAAATAGCAATTAAGAATTAAGTTATGTCACGAGTTTGTCAACTTACAGGAAAATCGGTTATGGTCGGAAACAATGTTTCTCACTCAAATCGTAAAACAAAAAGAAGATTTTATCCAAATCTGATCACTAAAAAGTTTTTCTTACCAACAGAAAATAGTTTTATCACCTTAAAATTATCTACCTCTGCGTTAAGAACCGTTAACAAAAACGGCATTGAAGCTTGTGTTAAAGAGGCTAGAAAAAAAGGATATTTGAAGTAAATCTGTTGAAAAGCAGAAGTTAAATCAGCACAGAAATGGCAAAGAAAGCAAAAGGAAATAGAATTCAAGTAATACTTGAATGTACAGAGCACAAAGATTCAGGTATGCCTGGAACTTCTCGATACATTACTACGAAAAATCGTAAAAACACTCCGGACAGAATGGAAATAAAAAAATTCAATCCGGTTTTGAAAAAATATACTGTTCATAAAGAAATTAAATAAGTAAGTCATGGCTAAGAAAGTTGTAGCGAGTTTACAAAAAGGTGGAGGTAAAGAACATACCAAAGTGATTAAAATGGTTAAGTCTGATAAATCAGGTTCTTACACTTTTAAAGAAGAGATTGTACATAATGATAAAGTGAAAGATTGGTTCGCTAAAAACTAATTATACTAACGTGTGTTAATTATTCGATAAGCTTCCTTAATTTAGGAGGCTTTTCTTTTTTAATAGAATATTATGGGATTTTTTGATTTTTTTAAACGAGGTAGTCAAGAGGAAAAAGAAACCTTAGACAAAGGTCTTGAGAAAACAAAACAGAGTTTCTTGTCCAAAATTGCCCGTGCGGTATTGGGTAAATCTTCTGTTGACGAAGAGGTTTTGGATAATTTGGAGGAAGTTTTAATAACGTCAGATGTTGGTGTTGAAACTACTTTAAAAATAATTGAGCGTATCCAAAATCGTGTTTCTCGGGATAAAGTAATGGGTACGGACGAGTTACAGCGTTTGTTGCGTGAAGAAATAGCTGCTTTATTGGAAGAAAATAATTCAACAAATCAAGGACAATTCTCAATTCCAGAAAAAAAAGGAGATCCTCATGTGATTATGGTTGTTGGAGTTAATGGAGTGGGAAAAACTACAACGATTGGTAAATTGGCGTATCAATTTAAGCAGGCTGGGCTAAACGTCGTGTTAGGTGCTTCTGATACATTCAGAGCTGCAGCGGTCGACCAATTAATAATATGGGCAGATCGTGCAGGAGTTCCAATCGTACAACAAGGAATGGGAGCAGATCCTGCAAGTGTTGCATACGATACGCTTCAGTCAGCCAAAGCACAGAATGCAGATGTTGTAATTATTGATACTGCGGGTCGTTTACACAATAAAGTGAACCTAATGAATGAGTTGAATAAAATCAAACGCGTGATGGAAAAAGTAGTTCCAGGTGCTCCTCACGAAATTTTACTCGTTTTAGATGGCTCAACAGGTCAAAATGCATTTGAACAAGCAAAACAATTTTCTTTGGCTACAGATATAAATGCCTTGGCAGTTACTAAATTGGATGGCACAGCAAAAGGCGGGGTTGTAATTGGTATCTCTGACCAAATGAAAATTCCAGTTAAATACATTGGTGTTGGTGAAGGAATGATGGACCTTCAATTATTTGATAAAAAAACATTTGTGGATTCACTTTTTAATGATTAAAATATGAAATTCTGCATGATTTTGGTTTTATTGTTTCTATTGAATTTTTCCATAGAGGCTCAATTACTTTGGAAAATAAGTGGTAATGGATTAAAAGAAAATTCCTATTTGTATGGAACAATACATGTTATGCCCAAGGAGAAATTTTCAATTTCAACTAAAATCCAACAGGCCTTGAAGAGTTCCCAAACATTAGCAATGGAGGTTGATTTGAACATGGATTTCAAAACCAAAATTCAAGTTGCCCAAGAAATGATTATCCCAGGTGGAAAAACACTTGAGGATTTATTGAATGCCTCAGATTATAAACTCGTTAAATCATATTGTCTCGATTCATTGCACATGAAAAAAGGTAAGTTTACCAGATATATTCGTTTAAAGCCTTTTTTCTTTTCATCCGTAATTGCACAAGAACAAATGGGTAAAACTGCATCGTATGAAATGGAATTTAATAAAATAGCTAAAAAGCGAAAAATGTCGACTCTTGGATTGGAATCCATTCAATTTCAGATGCA
>CAMBBW010000073.1 GCA_945863425.1 Lishizhenia tianjinensis | reverse complement strand
GGGCAAGCTTCTCTGTTTTCAATGGATACGGCAATTGGTAAATTATTATTTTGTATGCGGAAGCCTGAAATATCAGGAAAATTCAGTGTTAAATTAGATTTGTTGTGGGTGTTAAGAAATGCTTTTAAATCACGGGCTACACCAATATGTCCCATTGCATCAGCTCTGTTTGGTGTTAATCCAATTTCAAGTTGATAGTCATTTTCCAATTGAAAATATTCGGCAGCTTGGGTTCCGTTCTTTGTTGAAGGATCCAACACTAAAATCCCTTCGTGTGAGGTGCCAATTCCTATTTCGTCTTCCGCACAAATCATACCTTGGGATTCAATCCCACGTATTTTCGATAATTTGATTTTAAATGCTTCATCGGGTTTAGGATATAAAGTGCACCCAACGGTAGCAACGGGAACTTTTTGTCCAACAGCTACATTGCTAGCTCCACAAACAATTTGTAAGATCTCATTGCCAATATCAACGGTAGTAACCTTTAATTTATCTGCATCTGGATGTTTTTCGCACGTTAGAACTTCGCCCACAATAACACCTTCTAAACCACCTTTAACGGCTTCAATTTTTTCAATTCCCTCCACTTCCAAACCTGTTTGGGTAAGAATTTCACTCATTTCTTCTGGAGTTAATTCAGTGTGAATGTATGTTCTTAGCCAGTTATATGATATTTTCATGAAGAATAAATTGTTTCACAAAAATAAGGATAAAAATAAGTTTGAATTTAAATGTTGTTATTAATTCAACTTTTATTTGATGATTGTAATAAACCCGTGTTTTGAACCTTGATCACTTGTAAGGGTGTAAAAATAAACTCCGGGAACAAGTTCAATTCCGTTTTCATCTTTCCCTTCAAATGGCTGTGCGGAAGAAGAGGAGGTAAACACTTTTATTCCCCATCGATTTAATATAGTTAACTCATAAGAAAAACAATTTTCATATAATGGATTAATCTGTATTATATCGTTAATACCATCCCCGTTAGCTGTGATTACATTAGGTATTTCCAGGGCCGAAAGATCTAGTCCTGGGTCAACATAAAACTGAAAAGGAAACGAAAACTCACAACCCGCTGTTGACCATAATGTTAACGTTCCGATTATATCCCCACCGCCGGGAAATGATTGTTCAAAAGTTAATTGATTGGATGAAATAGTATTAGGGAATTGCCATAGTGTAGAGTCTAATTGAAAAGATCCGAGCACCAATGCTGCAGTGATATCCGCCTTTTCGACACATTTGCTCGTAGCTAAAATGTCTGCTTGAGGAATGCTTTGAACAGAGACTTCGAGATTTAAGGTATCAACACAACCAAAGTTGCTTTGTACGGGATAATTTAGGGTGTAATTACCCGAATTTGGGTATGAATGAATAAAATTCCATGCCGGATTTACTTGAGACGTTCCGTCACCAAAATTAATTGTTCCAGAAATTACATTGGTGTTCCCAGGATTTCCAATCCAATTCTGTTGCATATTTATAAATATATCTTGTCCATTACATAGGTCAGTATATGTACCCGATAGATTTGGGAAAGGGTGAAAAAGTATTTCAACAGTGTCTGAATTAAAACACCCATTTTCACTTATCGCAGAGGATGAAATGAGCACGGAGGATTCTGGTATATTCAATGAATTATATCCTTGAATAAAAGTTCCATCCCCAATAAATGAATTATTTGTTACATCAAACCAAAAAACACTGTCTATTGGGTCTCCACCAGCATTTTGAATACTATTAGTTAGATCAATTACATCACCACAGACCTCGAATGGTGGGTTAATACTTACAAGAGGTAAATCGTAAATTGGAATTATTTCAGTCGAAATCCCGGAAATGCAGTTATTGAGACTAGCAATTAAATTCACACTTATTGTGCCTTCTGAAAATGGAGAATTAAAATATAACGTATCGTTTTGAGTTAGTGCCAAACCTTGTCCATCTGTCCATTGGTAACCAAATATTGAAGGGATATTATGCCAAACCATACCAGAACCATTCGCGCACCATGGGCCATCGTGATAAATTTCTGGCAACGAAGGTTGTTCTATAATGTTAATTTCGATTGTGTCAGGAAGCAAAAGACAGGCATCCGGTAATTGACCAGAAACAATGTATAATCCCGAATCTGCTAATTGTGCATTTGGAATAGAAATCGAAGATCCGTTTTGAATAAAATTATTTGGACCTGTCCAAGTATAGGTAGCTCCTGCTAATACATTTGATGAAAGTTGTATTGTCTCTCCACTACAATAAGTATTATTTGTTGATTCAATTTCATACTTGAGTGATGCAAAATCACTGAAATAGCCAAACCGACAACCTGATGAGGCACCACCATGAATAAGTCCAAGGTGAAATTTAGTGGAATTATTTTCAATTCTAGCTCCTTGTTGAACTACAACATTTCCACTCATATCTAATTGGGCATACATCCAAGAATTTGCAGTTCCTGGAACAAAGTTAAAGGCAGGAGCATTGATTATTCCAGCAGCTCCATTGAACGTAAAGTTTCCTTCACCCCCTGCAGGAACTAAGATATTTACCGCGAAAAATTCGTTTGTGGATCGTGTAAACGGAACAACGTTAGACCCGGTACAAACCAAAGGAGGTAAAATTGCCTCACCAACTTCACAACCAAATCCAGATTGATGAAGAACATAAACAGAATCAGAAGC
Source organism: Lishizhenia tianjinensis (assembly GCA_945863425.1). Taxonomy (GTDB): domain Bacteria; phylum Bacteroidota; class Bacteroidia; order Flavobacteriales_D; family Crocinitomicaceae; genus UBA952. Next base: position 9,675 of record CAMBBW010000073.1, on the reverse strand, counting down.
TACAATATATGCCGTAGGATTGCTAAGTGTATGAACGTATGTTTGTCCCAAGTTAATATTGCCAACATTAACCCCATCAATGGATAAAGATGTTCCATTCGATGTACCTAATATATAAACTTTGTCTGGACCATTCAAATAACCTTTTAAAGCAATATACTCCATTCCGAGTATAGAAATAGGAATTAACTGATCTCCTTGTAAATCGGCACATCCACCATAGGGTGTCCCTTCGGCAGTATCATCGTGGATAGTTATTGCTATCTTCTTGTTTGAAACAACTGAACTACCCGATAAATGTAAATTGGCAGCGGTGCTAGAAGCTTCTGCAGAATACGTTTGACCTGCATTTAGAATTACATTGAAAGGAATACCAGCGGTATGTCCAACAATATTTTGACTGGGTATAATAGTTACCGTAGTATTATTCTCGGTGGCAACGATATTAAAACCTGAGCGAGCATAAGAGGCGTTGTTTAAAAAGTTCTGAAAAGGTGTTAGAAAAGCAGTACCTATGGCATTTTTACCTTTCAGAGAAAAGATATCGGGATTACAATTACAGGTTGGGGTCACCTCATAATAGGCTGTTATTTGCGTTGATGCCGTAATTTTAAATCCAAAGTTGAGAGTAGTATTGGCGGGTTTATTTTCAATTATATCAATCCAAGGAGTTAGGTCAAGCGTTTGAGCAGAATTTGCGGGTAGATTCAAAATCTGAACGGGGAAAGCCGGATTTGCTGGCTGAGAAACTGTAATTGTGGCAGGATTAGCTAAGGTAGCAAAACGAAAAACGATTGGCCTATCTCCATGACTCTGGGCTACTTCAGGAGCTACAAACCAAAATGTTGTGTCTAGTTGACTATTGACAACAAAACAAACGGAAAAAAATAATAAAGCAATTATATGTTTCATAAAATTCTAATGAGTAAATATAGCAAAATTAACTCAAATCTGAATATCAATATATTATGTTTCACGCTGGCAGATTTAAAAACGATTGCAACCCATTCATGTTTTAATTATTATCTAAAATTTTGTTATAGTTAGTATTAATAAAAATTATTCATCGAGTTTTTAAGTTAAACTGCTTAGATTTGCAGAACCTCTGATCTTAATTAAATTGTGAGGCGTTGTAATTGTATCTAGGTTAATCAAGAATCTAACTAATTGTTTTATTAATATAAGAAAAATGTACTCAAACGAATTTCAGGAGATAGTTAATTTTAGAAGATCCAATCGTGTTTTTGATGCAACCAAAGTACCAGAAGAAGTAATTCAGAAAAGCTTGGAAAGAGCGATTCTTTCGCCAAATAGCAGCAACATGCAGTTGTGGGAGTTTTATTGGATAAAATCAGAGGGAGAATTGGAAAAATTTATTCCTCTTTGTTTGAATCAGCAAGCGGCAAGAACGGCTCAGCAAATGGTTGTTTTTGTTACCCGTAAAGATAAATGGAGAGAAAGAGCCAAATGGAATTTGAGTAAAATCAAGGGGACCCTAGTTGGCGAACCCAATAAATTACAAAAAGGCGGAATGGATTATTATAGCAAAGTAATGCCCTTGTTGTACATGAATGATGGTCTTGGAATCATGTCGACAGTTAGAAGATTAATCAGTTTTTTGGTTGGTCTTCGCAAACCGTTTTTTCGAACAGGAGGCAGCGCCAACCAGCGAATTATGGTTCATAAATCGTGTGCATTGGCCGCTCAAACGTTTATGTTATCAATTTCTGCAGAAGGATTTCATTCTTGCCCTATGGAAGGATTTGATGAGAAACGCGTAAAACGAACCTTGGGATTACCAAGAGGTGCTGAAATCAATATGATCATTTCTGTTGGAAAAGGAACGGAAGAAGGTATTTGGGGCCCGCGTTTCAGAGTTCCAAACGAGGAAGTGATTTTTGTGCGATAATAACCTAACTTTTTGGTGCAAAAAAAAGAGCCAGCTACTGCTGACTCTTTGAAAACTACTCCTTATTTCAATTATTTTTTAATAATCGGTAAGTTTTGTGATCCATTTTCGTTTGATAAGCGTAAAATGTAAGATCCTGAATTTAATGAAGATAAATCAATATTATCATTATTATTTATGACACCATTTTGTAGTGTTCTACCATTCAAATCAACTAGACTATAGTTCGTTGAATTTTTTACTTCAATCGTTATGAAATTTTCTGTAGGGTTTGGGAAAACGGAGATTTTATTTTCTTGGTTTTCGTTAACTCCAAGAAAAGAAGATAGAAGAACTTTATCAATTACATGAACAACTCCATTATCTGCAAGAACATCTGCAGTCGTTACGTTGGCATCGTTAATCTTTACACCACCTGTTAATGTTACAATTACATCATCACCGCTTAATGTTCCAACTGGACCAGCAACTAACTGATTAGATAGTACAGTTCCATCCACAACGTGGTAAGTTAAAATGTCTGCAAGATTAGGAAGAGCAAGAATTCCGTTTAGATCAGTACCTAATGCAGTTGCTAATGCATTGAACGCAGCATTTGTCGGAGCAAAAACCGTAAATTCAGAAAAAGGATCCGTAAGAACAGGTAATAATTCAGCAGTTGCAACAGCAGTTACCAATGTACTAAATCCATTATCAATCGCAACATCTACAACAGTTTCGATTGGCAAAACTACAGCATCTAAAACATGAACAACGCCATTGAAAGCTGTTAAATCAACAGTAGTAACCTGTGCTTGATTAACAAATACATCTCCTCCGGCTGTTGCAGTAAGTTTTAAGGTATTAGTTGTACTCAAAGGTTGAACGATTGCACCGTTTGTAACCGCTGAGGAAGGAACTTCTGTTCCCAAAACATGGTAAGTTAAAATATCAGCTAAGTTAGGTAAAGCAAGTAATCCATTAACAGTTGTTCCAAGATCATCAGCTAAATCAGTAAAAGCGTCATTCGTTGGTGCAAAAACAGTTAAGTTAGCTAGTGGATTAGTCACCGCTGGAAGTAATTCTGCTGTAACAACTGCAGTAACTAAGGTGCTAAATCCGTTATCTATAGCAATGTCAGCAACAGTTTCAACCGGTAATACAACAGCTCCCAATACGTGTACAATTCCATTGTCTGCATTAATGTCAACTGAAGTTACTTGCGCTTGATTAACAAAAACATTTCCTGTACTTGTAACAGTTAATTTTAAAGTGTTTGTTGTACTTAGCGGTTGAACAATTGCTCCGTTTGTAACAGCTGTAGAAGGTACTTCTGTTCCCAAAACGTGATAAGCTAATATATCAGCCAAATTTGGTAATGCTAATAAACCAGTAACTGTTGTTCCCAAAGCAGTTGCTAAATTGTCGAAAGCAGTGTTTGTTGGTGCAAAAACAGTTAAAGCAGATAAAGGATCTGTTAAAGCTGGTAATAACTCTGCAGTAACAACTGCTGTTACAAGCGTTGAAAATCCATTATCAATAGCAACGTCGGCTACAGTTTCAATTGGTAATAGAACTTTATTCAAAACGTGAACAACACCATTAGTTGCCGTTAGATCAGCAGTACTAACTTGAGCTTGGTTAACAAAAACGTTACCTGATCCAGTTGCTGTTAGTTTTAGCGTATTTGTAGGACTTAATGGTTGAACAATTGCACCATTTGTTACTCCTGAAGCCGGAACAGTTGAACCTAAAACGTGATACAATAAGATATCAGTTAGATTTGGTAAAGCTAGCAAACCAGTAATGTCCGTTCCTAAAGCAGTAGCTAACGATGTGAAAGCAGCATCATCTGGAGCAAATACGGTTAATGTACCTGCTGGATTTTGAAGTGCCGTTGCAAGTCCTTGTTGAATCAAAGCTGCCTCGAGATAATTGTGGTTCGGGCTAGTTGCAATTACGTTATCGAAGACATTGGTCTGGGATATCCCGTTAAAACTGATAAGAAGGGCTCCAAAGAAACCTACTAATTTAAATTTTTGTTTTTTCATATTTTTTTGTTTAATGAATAATATAAAAGATTAAACAAAACCAGTTAAGAAATGTTCAGAGACAAGAAAAAAAAATATAGATTTTGGATCAGCGGACACTAAATTTCACGTCCATCCACAGTTTTAGCGCTTTTTCTTGAGCGCTATTTTTATTTTCATTGGGTTGTACCGCATACGTCACATAAAAATAACGTTGTACTTCAGGAAGTTGTGTACTTATTATTTTTCCTTCGCGAACGAAAGTAATATCTTTTATATTTTCATCAAAATACGTAAGCCAAGATTCGATGTCGTTGTTCAGTATAAATCCATTAACAGCGATGATTTCATCACCAATTCTCATTCCACCTAGTTCAGCTGGACCTCCTGCATACATCGCAGTGACTTGAAACGATTTTCCGAGTGGAAGTAATTTCATTCCTAATCTTCCTTCCGAATAAAGGGATGAAGGTTTGTGGAATAACTCTAATCCTAAATAATCTAGCGCTTCCGTCAGAATAGATTCATAAGGTTGAGTACCATGGACAAAATCTTTGAAAAAAGATTCAAATGAAATTCCTGCCACGTTTTCAAGTGTTGATTGATAGTCATTTTCTGTAATTCCTTTTCCTTGCAATGCAAAATCGAAATACAAGCGTTTCATTACTTCGTCTAGTCCATATTTATTTTGCGTAGCTTGTCTTATTTTCACATCCGTTACAAAAGCTAATAAACAGCCTTCGGTATAAATAGAAACTTTTCTACCCGGTGCCCCTGGAACATATCCATCCAACCACGTGTCAAATGAAGATTGTGCCACTGAATAATTGAATCGAGCGGGATTATCAAAGTGTTTCTGAAGTTGATTGTTGAATTCATTCAAATATTGTTCAAGCGAAAAAACACCACTTTTTAATAAGAAAAGATCACCCATGTAAGTTGTTATCCCCTCATAGATGTATCCCAGTTCTGAATAATTTTCTTTTTTGAAATCATACGGCAACATAACCTTTGGTCGCAATGCTTTCACATTCCATGTGTGATACAATTCATGAGAAGAAACTCCCAAGAGTTCTTTGTATAAACTTCTGAAAACCTCATAGGTTGGGCCTAAGGTGATTACGGTACTTTTACAATGCTCAACTCCGTGATACGCTTTCGTTGGAAGTATTTGAATCAAGAAATGATATTCAGATGCCGGAAATTCGATAAATTTCTCAATTTGTTTTTTAGAAAAAGCTTCAAAATCAGGTAAAAGTCGATCCCAATCTACTTTTATTTCTCCATTAAACCAAACATAAAATTTCGTGTCATTCACTAAATACGTTTCAACCTGTAAAAGCGGAGAACAAATAAAGGGCGAATCAGCCAATTCATCGAAATCAGTAGCTGTTCTAGATTTATTTTCTCCAGCCAATGAAGTAGCTACTTTCCAGGATTCAGGAATATACAATTCAATTGCACATGGTAAATGTTGGGTTTCTTCCGTGTAAACGCAGCAATTTACTGGATTTACATAGAGTTGATTATCGGATAAAAAAGTGGATCCCGCATTTAATTCTGACGCATAATACGAATATTCAACTGAAATGAAATTAGTCGCTTTTGAATCAACTTCCCACGTATCTTTATTGATTTTTTGAAAGGTCAATGCTTTCTTCTGATCGTTGTAAACGCGAAATCGGTTTATGTTTTTTGCGAAATTCCCGAGTTCGTAGCGTCCTGGTCTCCAAGATGGTACATGAACAAGCGTACATTCTTTGGAAACTGGAATTTGAACCTTGATTTGAACGTATTGCTTATTTCGTTCCTCGGATGAAAATGTATAGCGAACAACAGACTCCATGATTCAAAAAAGATTAAGCGTACAATTCCTCTTGTAATTGACTGATTTTAGCATCTGCCAAATAATCGTCGTAAGGCATCATTTTATCAATTATTCCAGTCGGTGTTAATTCAATAATGCGTGTGGCTACAGTGTTCACTAATTCGTGGTCATGTGATGTAAATAAAATTACTCCAGGAAAATCACGCATCGCATTATTTAAAGCTGTAATCGATTCCAAATCCAAGTGATTGGTAGGCTCATCCATGATTAATAAATTCGCTTTTGCCAACATCATTTTGGACATCATACAACGCACTTTTTCACCTCCAGAAAGCACATTTGCTGTTTTCATTGCTTCTTCACCGGTAAAGAGCATACGACCTAAAAATGTACGCAAATACACTTCCTCACGTTCTTCATCCGTTTGGGCATATTGTCTTAACCAATCTATCAATGCAATTTTATCCTCAAAATATTCGTGATTGTCATTGGGTATGTATGCAGTGGAAATTGTAGTTCCAAAGGTAAATTCTCCCGAATCAGCGGTTAAATAATTGTTTAGAATTTCATAAAATGAGGTTAATGCTACTGAATTTTTTGAAATAAAACCAATCTTATCTCCTTTGTTTACGGTAAAATTAACACCGGTAAACAACGGGACACCATCCACCGTTTTTTTAGATAAATTTTCAATTGTTAAAATTTGATTTCCCGCATCTCGTTCTTGATGAAAAGTAATTCCAGGGTATCGTCTCGATGATGGTTTAATCTCTGTTAAATCCAAGTTATCGAGCATTTTACGTCTACTAGTAGCTTGTTTGGACTTAGCAGCATTGGCAGAAAATCGCGCAATGAATTCCATTAATTCTTTTTTCTTCTCCTCCGCTTTTTTGTTTTTATCTGAACGTTGACGGGCAGCTAATTGAGAAGATTGATACCAGAAAGAATAGTTTCCGGTAAATAAATTCAACTTACTAAAGTCAATATCAACAATATGCGTACATACAGTATCCAAAAAGTGACGGTCATGCGATACGACAATCACTGTATTTCTAAAATCCATTAAAAAGTCTTCTAACCAACCAATCGTTTTTAAATCTAGGTCGTTCGTTGGCTCATCGAGAATCAATACATCTGGATTTCCAAAAAGAGCCTGAGCAATTAACACACGCACTTTCAATTCATTGGGCAAATCTCCCATTAATGAGTTGTGATGAGATTCTTTAATCCCCAAATTACTCAGCATAGTAGCAGCGTCTGTTTCGGCATTCCAGCCTTCCAAATCTGCAAATTCTCCTTCCAGTTCAGCCGTTTTCATTCCATCTTCATCCGAAAAATCTGGTTTTGAGTACAATGCATCTTTCTCAACCATGATTTCATACAATCGTTTGTGACCCATGATAACCGTTTGAAGAACAGGGAATTGGTCAAATCCAAAGTGATTTTGGCTTAAAACCGCCATACGTTTTCCTGGCTCTAAATCAATTCTACCCGTTGTTGGATCTTGATCGCCTGTTAAAATCTTTAAAAAAGTTGATTTTCCGGCTCCGTTGGCGCCAATGACTCCGTAGCAGTTTCCGTTTACAAATTTGACATTCACATCATCAAATAGTATCCGTTTTCCGAATTGAAGGGAAATATTACTTACTGTTAACATAGCTGAATTTTTTTTGCAAAGATAAAATAATTAAAGGGATTTTATGAATAATACTTACTACTTTCGATAACCTAAGCCATTTTTAAAAATGAAATGGTTTGCAGGTTCGTTTTACTAATTTAAGAAGTGGTATAATTAAATAGAATGTTATGAAACTTGAAAGAAAGAATCAAAAAGTTGTGCCCTTCCCTCGTTTTATGGCGCGCATCGGAAAGTATGTTTTGCTTTCATTGGCAGTGATTACCTTTTCCATGGCAATAGGGACAATCGGATATCATGTAGCTGCAGAAACTTCGTGGTTAGATAGTTTTCATATGGCAGCATTGATTTTGACAGGAATGGGTCCAGTAGTGGAAATGACAACACCTACTGCTAAGATTTTTTCTTCCTTTTATGCACTGTATAGTGGTGTTGCTTTTTTGAGTCTTACCGCTGTTTTTATGACTCCAATTATTCATCGATTATTACATGTTTTACACGTTGAAGATGGAGTAAATGATGAGAATTAACTATGCTATTTTAAATTATTCATAAAAAACTTCCCGTTTTCATTAATCAGTATCAATTTTATAAGCGATGTCAACAAAAAATATTGAAGTAATTGTACCACCGAGAGAACCCCATTTTGTGGGTGACGGTTTTCGTGTTCATAATTTTATCCCAAGTGCATACAGATTAGATATGCAGCGCATGGATCCGTTTATCATGTTGGATTATAATTCACGCTTTTATTTTCCGCCAAGTGAAAAACCAAAAGGAGTAGGAGTTCATCCGCACAGAGGTTTTGAAACGGTTACGATTGCCTATAAAGGAAAAGTGGCTCATCACGACAGTAGTGGTGGCGGTGGAATAATAGGCGAGGGGGATGTTCAGTGGATGACTGCTGCGTCTGGGGTATTACACAAGGAATATCATGAAGAAACATTTAGCCAAGAGGGAGGAGAGTTTCAGATGGTGCAATTGTGGGTTAATTTACCAGCAAAATTCAAAATGTCACCACCAAAATACCAAGCAATTGCCAATCAACAAATGGGAGAGGTTGAACTTGACAATAAGAATGGAAAAGTAGAGGTTATTGCGGGTGAATATCAGGGCGTAAAAGGTCCTGCATTTACGTTTAGTCCCGTTTCGATGTTCAATGTCAAACTCAATCAAGGAGGAGATGCATCATTTGATTTTCCTGCAGCTTATAACACTGCTTTATTAGTGATTGACGGAGAAATTGAGGTGAATGGAGAATCTGTTGTTCCCGTTAATCATTTTGTGTTGTTTGAAAATAAGGGCGAAAAATTTCACATCAAAAGCCTTGCTCAATCTACCGTTTTAGTTCTTTCTGGCGAGCCGTTAAATGAACCCATCGCAGCACATGGTCCTTTTGTCATGAATACGCGAGAAGAATTGGTTCAGGCCTTTCAAGATTTTCAAAATGGAAAGTTTGGACATTTGGAGGATTGAAAGTTACTGAATATACTTCTTTTTCAGAATTAATTCATGTATCATAATCTTGCTCGAAATACTTGAACTTACTTAAACTGATATTTGAAGTGTAATTAATGTGAAATCTACTAGATTTGATGCAAATTAAGTCTCGAATATGAAAAATGAAGCTGTAAAAAACTTAGAATCTATTGCATTAGATCAAATTAAAGATTTTATTAAAACCAATAACCCTGTTGAATTTGATAAAATGATTATTAGTCCTAGTGAAATTGTCAGAAGAACAGATTTCATGTTTATTAATTATACGGGTCAATATTTAACAAGAGCTGCCAATGTAATTGAATTCCCGCTTTATGGTAATGTAAAAGACAACTTTCAAGATTTTGCGGGTGGTTCATCTAAGCATGGCGATAAAGCAGTTATAAAATCAAAACATATTTTTCAAACACTTGAAAGTTATGGGCTTGATCCTCAAGGAGATGTTTCATCGAACTCATCAGATTTAGAATTCCCAATTTCGGTTACTAACAATGCGGTTGATTCTTCTCAACCAATGTATTTTTTAGCTAGCAAAACAAGTTCATGGACATGTGAATGCTGTTCGGGTAATAAATATATTCAATGTGATGACAATGAGTGTGGTGGACGACATGAGTGGCAATGTACCGGTTGTTATGGAAAAGGTCAAATAACTTGTAGTAAATGTGCGGGTAACAAAAGACTTGATTGCTCAACTTGCAATGGTTCAAATAAAATTAAATGTTCAAGTTGTGGTGGGGATGGAAAGAAAATGGATAAATTAGATACTTTCTCTGCAGTAGCAAGTTCATCT
>CAMBBW010000072.1 GCA_945863425.1 Lishizhenia tianjinensis | reverse complement strand
TTGTGGGGTTTAACTGCGCTTGCCGTTCCGATTATCATTCATTTATTTCATTTTAGAAAGTATAAAACACTTTATTTTTCTTCTTTAAAATTCATTCAATACCTCGATCAGCAAAAGAAATCGGTTCGTAAGCTGAAGCATTGGTTAATTTTAGCGCTTAGAATTCTCGCGCTGGTGTTTTTAGTTCTTGCCTTCGCTCAGCCATACTTGCCAGTAGAAAATTCAGTGAATGCAGGAGCAAAACCTTTTCTCTCTATTTATATAGACAATTCGTTTTCCATGACGGCCAAAGGAACAGAAGGAGAGTTGATTTCTGAAGCACGCGAGAAGGCAAGAAAAATGTTACAAGAAGTAGCCCCAGAAACGCGCGTTTTATTGCATACAAACCTCATGAACGGTATTGAAAGTAGGTTGATAACAAAAATGGAAGCACTTGAATTATTAGATAAAATTAAGCCAACCCCAATCCGCAAATCATTGGATGAAGTGCTGGAGTGGGAAAAAAATATTGTCAAAAATGAAGAGGCACATCAACAGAAATTGGGATCAAAACAATATGTAATCTTTTCAGATTTTCAAAAAAACCAAGTCAAATTTGACCAGTTAACCAAAGATGAAATTGGATATTATTATCCCATTCAGTTAAAACCGCAGCAAGCGTCCAATTTATCAATAGATTCCGTTTGGTTTACATCACCCGTGCAGAAATTAGGAGAGAATTCGGAATTGAATATTCGTCTGGTAAATAATGGAACGGTAATTTTGAATAACGTAGATGTTTCGTGTTCAATTAATACGATGAAACGCGATTTTGTGATTGATTTACCAGCCAACAAAAAAACTACAACTACTATTAATTTTACGGATAATTCTCCCGGCTATAAAACAGGTAAAGTCTCTGTGAACGATAAACAATTATTATGGGATGATGATTTTCATTTTTCCTATTTTTTGGATGATCACACATCGGTTTTGGTGCTAAATGGACCGGATGCTACCGATGCCATGCAGCGCGTTTATTCCCTCGAAAAGTATTATAAGTTAAACGTCGTGCAACAAGGTTCATTTTCTAAAGATCAATTGAATCAAACGGATTTGGTGGTCTTAAATGGAGTAAATGAAATCTCCTCTGGTCATGCGGCAATGTTGTTGGAGTTTGTTCAAGGTGGCGGATCAGTTGGCCTCTTTCCTGGGTCTAAATTAGAGAAGGGTTCTTGGAATTCTTTTTTGAGTCAAGTTCAATTACCCCAATTAGGAACGCTCGTTTCTACGGGAACAAAAATTAAACAAATTGCTTTTGAAGATCCTTTTTTCCAAGGAATGTTTGAGAAGAAAAGCACCAATATTACCTTACCAGCAGTTTCACAACTCTATCAAACTCAACGAACCGGTAGCTCGCGAGCATTTGATTTAATCAATCTTCAAAACGGACTTCCTTTGTTTATTCGTTCAAGCTTAGGTTCTTCCGTGTTTCTATTCACGAGTTCGCTTGAAAGCTCCTTTAGTTCCTTTATCTCGGATGCACTTTTCCCTTCCATTTTACTAAGAATGGGGGAGATGAGTCAACGAAAAACGCCTATTTACCTTACAATTGGAAAAGAATCAAGTTTTCCATTATACAAGAAAGTAAAGGATGATACGCCAGTACATTTAAAAAACAAGGAAGTAGATTTTATTCCAAAAACAGAACAACAAGGAATGGCCACTTATTTTATTTTACGAGGAAAGGAAGCTGTGGAAATGTTAAAAGCGGGAACGTATTCCGTTCAAGATGAGGAACAAATCGGTATTGTTTCATTGAATTATTCACGCGATGAATCTGAGGTGAATTATGCTACAGAATCTGAAATTTTAGATGGTTTAAAAGACAAGGGGATCAAACGGGTCACCTATAAAAAAATTAATGAAGGACAAAGCTTAGCCAAAATTGAATTAGATAAACCCGTCGAATATTGGCGTTGGATGTTGATAATTGGGTTACTTTTTCTTTTAAGTGAGTGGGCAGTTTTAAAATTTTGGAAGTAATATTGTAAAAACGCAGAAAATAGCATGAAAATACTACTGAAATCAGTCCTAATATCAGATGCTTCTTCCTCTTTTTTCGGAACAAAAAAGGACATTTTGATTGAAAATGGAATTTATCTCAACATTGAAGATTCAATTGAAGACCCTGAAGCACAAGTGATTGAAATAGAAGAATTGCAGATTTCACAAGGCTGGGTAGATGTTAAAGCTACATTTGGAGATCCAGGTTTTGAACAAAAAGAAACGATTGATTCGGGATTGAATGCAGCGGCAGCAGGTGGTTTTACACATGTTTTTATTACCCCTAGCACGTTTCCGGTTATGGATAATAAGTCAGTCGTAGAGTATGTATTGCGCAAAGCAGAATATCACACTACTCAATTACATCCGATGGGTTGTGTTACTGAAAAAATGGAAGGACAGAATTTAGCTGAAATGTATGATATGTTCCAGAGTGGAGCTAAGCTTTTTATGGACGATCAACACGCGCTAAATGGCGGAATTTTTTACCGGGCCTTATTGTATTGTAAGAATTTTGGAGGAAAAGTTGTTTCCATTGCTCGGGATGAATCTATTGCTGCTCATGGGATGGTTAATGAAGGGATTGCTAGCATAAGAACAGGATTGAAAGCCGATCCAGCGATTTCAGAAATCATCCAATTAGAAAGAAATATCCGTTTATTGGAATACACCGAAGGACGTTTGCACATTACGGGACTTTCCACGGCTGAAGGAGTTGCCTTGGTTCGAGCGGCTAAAAAGAAAGGGTTGGATATCACAGCAGATGTGCATGTAATGAATTTGCTATTCAATGAAACAAGTATGCTCGATTTTGACACGCAATTTAAAGTGCTTCCTGTGCTTCGAACGGAAAAGGATCGCTTATCACTCATTCAGGGCCTATTAGATGGAACCATTGATACTGTTTCATCTGACCATCGTCCGTTGGATATAGAGGAAAAAGAAATTGAATTTGATTATGCAGGATTTGGTTGTATTCAATTGCAAACACTTTTCCCAAATTTAAACACTCATTTTCCTGAGGCAGTTGAACAATTTGTTAACGCACTAGCTATAAAATCAAGAGTAGCTTTTGGAATAGAATTACGTCCAATTGAGGTGGATTCAGTTGTTGATGCTACTCTATTTGATACAAACACTAATTGGATTAACACCAAGGAGCAAAATATTTCTAAATCCATAAACATGCCATTTTTCGGTAAGGAATTCACCGGAAAAGTTCATGGAATTTTGCATAATGATTCATATATTTTAGCAGATTAAACCCATGTCAAAAAGGACTTTTTTACGAGAATTTATTAAAGAAAACAAAATGGTTGGTTCTTTAACACCAAGCTCTCGTTTTTTGGCATCTAAAATGATGGATACTATTGATTTTTCTGAAGTAAAAGTTATTGTTGAATTGGGTCCAGGCACAGGAGTTTTTACCCGAAAGATCGTAGAAAAATTAGATAAAAAGGCTCATTTATTCGTTTTTGAACTCAATGAAGGATTTTGTGATAAATTGAAACAGGAGTTTCAGCAAAAAAATGTTCATATTATACATGATTCGGCAGAACAAATGCAGAATTATTTGACTGAACTTGGATTTAAAAGTGCTGAAGTAGTTTTGTCTTCCTTGCCCTTGGCTAATTTCTCGAAAGAACTGCGTACCTCAATTCTGAATAGTGCGAACAACGTTCTTTGTTCAAATGGAAAATATATTCAATTTCAATATAGCCTTCAAGCAAAAAAGCAACTCAAGCAAATGTTTGAAGATGTAAAAATTAAGTTCACACCCCTCAATATTCCCCCCGCTTTCGTTTACATCTGCTCAAAATAAGGCAAAAAAAATACGTTACATTTGCAACGTATTTAATTGAAATAAAAATAGGATAGATTAACTTTTTACTTTAGTCTTAACTTCTTCAACAAACGTTTTGGCCGGCTTGAAAGAAGGGATGTTATGAGCAGGAATAATAATTGTTGTGTTTTTAGAAATATTTCTACCTGTCTTTTCGGCTCTTTCTTTAACAATAAAACTACCAAACCCTCGAAGGTAAACATTTTGTCCGTTTGCTAATGAATTCTTAATTGATGTCATAAAGGCCTCAATCGCTTTTAATGCTTCGTTTTTGTCAAGTCCTGTTTCTTGAACAATTTCCGTAACTACGTCTGCTTTAGTCATGATTTGTTATTTTTAGAGTTTAATATAAGTTTAATACTAGTTTAATTTGTCACAAAAGTAATTAGCTTAAGCTTTATATTGTTGATTTTATTTAATTTTTTTTAATATTTAACGTTAATGACTGATTTTCAGCAGATAATAATAAGTTGGTATAGAGAAAATAAGCGCGAATTACCTTGGCGAGACACTAAAAACCCCTATAAAATATGGTTAAGTGAAATTATTTTACAACAAACACGTGTCATACAGGGGCTTGCATACTATGAAAAATTTATCCGACATTATCCTACAATTGAGGCGCTTGCAGATGCTTCTGAACAGGAAGTATTAACAGATTGGCAAGGACTAGGGTATTACTCGCGCGCGCGAAATTTACACGCAACAGCAAAACAAATCAATTCAGAATATAATGCCATTTTCCCTTCTGATTATGAATCTATTTTGAAATTGAAAGGAATTGGTGAATATACCGCTGCGGCAATTGCTTCTTTTGCCTTTGATTTACCACATGCGGTGGTCGACGGGAATGTTTTTCGGGTATTGAGTCGTGTGTATAATATTGACATTCCAATTGATTCAACCGAAGGAAAGAAGTATTACAGTGTTTTGGCAAATGATTTATTAGATCGTGCTAATCCAGCGATCTATAATCAAGCAATTATGGAGTTCGGCGCAATGCAGTGTATCCCTGGAAAACCAAATTGTGGGATTTGTCCGCTTGTTGAATATTGTATTTCGTTTAAAGAGCAAAATATAATGGATCGACCCATAAAAAAGGGAAAAACCAAGGTGAGAAATCGATATTTCTTATACCTCATATTTTGGAATTCAACGGCAAAAACGTTCTTCCTTAGAAAACGAACAGAAAAAGATATATGGCAAGAATTATACGAATTTCCATTGATTGAATTCGAATCAGATGAAGCGACAATGATTTTTTTAAATTCACAATCCAATTATTTAGAACCAGTGTCCGCTGCTCAAAAACACATTTTGTCCCATCAACATATTTACAGTCGATTCGCTTTTGTAACAAATGCCGATTTATTGAATGAATTTGAGGATCTAATCGAACTTAGTTTTGAAGAATTGGGCTCCTATCCGTTGCCAAGATTAATTGATCGATTTATTGAAAACAACTACTCCCTTTTTAACTCTTAACCTAAAATATCTTGCGTACATTTGTAAAAAACTATAACATGATTCAAATCACTCAAAGTGGAAAAGAAATTGCAGGTGCGTCGCAAGTTATTCTTTTTTCAGCAGAAGACGTAAATAAAAATTTCAGCACGAATGAATTTACAAATAGTGATTTGAAATTAATTCAAGAAGGTAAAGAAAAAATGGACTTCGTTAAAAAAGGGTCGGTTTTTACGTTTGCTATTTTTTCGGAACAATCGGATGAAGCGTTGAGAGTTATAGGCTCAACCATCCAACTACAAATAGCTAAAACAGTTTCTACTTTGCAATTATTAGGAGTTGAAAGCGCTGTATTGCCTCTTGCGGAAGGTGTAATATTAAGTAATTATCAATTTTTGAAATATTGCAGTGATAGAAATGAACAAGTTTTCAAATTATCCACGTTGCAATTTCCTCAAGAAGTTGCCTCAAAAACAATCAGCGAATTAGAAAATTCTTGCAAGGTTGTATATTGGTCACGCGACATGGTGAATGAACCCGTTTCTTACCTAACCGCTGAAAAATTAAGTGAGGAGATTGTTGAAGCTGGCATCAATGCTGGATTTTCCGTAAATGTCTTAGAAAAGTCGCAAATAGAAGCCTTAAAAATGGGTGGATTATTAGGCGTAAATAGAGGTTCAATGGATCCACCAACATTCACGATCGCTACCTATTGTCATCCTGAAGCAGTTAATGAAAAACCAATTGTTTTGGTGGGAAAAGGGGTTGTTTATGATACCGGAGGATTGAGTTTGAAGCCAACACCTGGTTCAATGGATTGTATGAAAAGTGATATGGCCGGTGCTGCTGCAGTTGCTGGAGCAATTTATTTGGCTGCTTTGCAACAATTGAAAATTAATTTGGTGGTACTTATTCCTGCAACAGACAATCGTCCGGGAATGGATGCATACACGCCTGGAGATATTTTAACAATGCACAATGGATCAACAGTTGAAGTATTGAATACAGATGCCGAGGGAAGATTGATTTTGGCAGATGCATTGGCATATTCAGCGAAGTATGATCCGGAGATAGTTATTGATGCCGCAACATTAACAGGAGCCGCGGTGCGTGCAATAGGTACACATGCAAGTGTTATTATGGGTAATGCAGCTGACTCTTATTTTAATGAGTTAGAAAAAGCTGGAAACGCAGTGCATGAAAGGGTTGTGCGTTTTCCGTTTTGGGATGAATATCTGACAGAAATGAAATCCCCTATTGCTGATTTAAAAAATATTGGAAGTGGTAATGCCGGAATGATAACTGCAGGTAAATTTTTAGAACATTTCGTGAAAGCACCGTATATTCACATGGATGTTGCGGGACCAACTTGGCTCGATGCAAAAGATAGCTACAGATCAAAAGGTGGTACTGGAGCAGGTGTTCGTTTGTTATATCAGTTTTTGAAAAATAAATCAAATTAATGGAGAAGGAAAAAGAAATGGGTAACCCCAATCCAATCAAAATAGGAATTACAATTGGAGACATTAATGGGGTGGGTCCTGAGGTTATTATTAAGGCCCTAAGTGATAGTCGTTTATTTTTAGATTGCACACCTGTAATATATGGTTCAACCAAAGTAATTTCATTTTACAAAAAGGCATTAAACGAGATTGAGTTCAATTACCAAAGTATCAAAGATGCCTCTGAACTTCATGTTAGAAAAATAAATGTGATTAATGTTTGGAATGATGAGGTAGAGATTACTCCCGGGACTCCATCAGAAGCGTCCGGGAAATATGCTATTCAATCGTTGGAAAAAGCAGCACAGGATTTGGCTAGTGGAAAAATAGATGTATTGGTTACGGCGCCTTTTTCAAAAGAAGCTGTGGCAAAGTCGGGCTTTTTGTTTACAGGTCATACAGAATATTTAGCTGAGATGTCAGGTGTTCCCGAAGCCTTGATGGTATTAGTTAGTAGTTCTTTACGAGTTGCCTTGGTTACCGTTCATGTACCGATTAAGGATGTCGCTGCTTTATTGACGAAGGATAAAATTATGAAGAAAATTGCCGCTTTCGAGGATTCATTAAAGAAAGATTTTGCCTTAGTGAAACCAAAAATTGCTGTCTTAGGATTAAATCCACATGCGGGTGAGAATGGAAAACTGGGTCAAGAGGAAAAAGAAATCATTACACCAGCAATTCAGACTTGTAAGGCAGAGGGTAAGCTTGTTTTTGGTCCCTTTGCAGCAGATGGATTTTTTGGATCAACTGCTCGCAATCAATTTGATGGTGTGTTGGCTATGTATCATGATCAAGGGTTGGCAGCGTTTAAGGCCATTTCATTTGAAGACGGTGTCAATTTTACAGCAGGCTTGCCAATAGTTCGAACATCGCCAGACCATGGGACGGCATACGATATCGCTGGAAAAAATGAAGCAAGTGAAAGTTCTTTTCGGTCAGCAATTTATTTAGCAATGGATATTTTTAAAAACAGAAAATTTGTAAAGGGAATTAATTCAAATCCATTAGCAATAGGGAAACACGAAGGGGATAGAAGTGAGAGAGATAATTGATTTTAGAAAAGTTTAGGATAAAAAGTAACTATTTCTTTAAGAATTCTTGGAAATTTCATATCTTTGCCCTCCGTTTTTAGAAATGCGTGGAACTATGAAGAAAAAATCAGACTTTACCATTCCGTTTGCAGGATTAAAATTAGGGCATCATACTTATGATTTTGAGGTTGATGACACGTTCTTTGAAGATTTGGAGTATTCACTCATAAAGAAAGGTTCTGTTTCTGTTTCCATTGATTTGGAAAAAAAAGAAACAATGCTGATTTTACAATTTTCCTTAACTGGTTCGGTTGAAGTTGAATGTAATTTATGCACGGACCCTTTGAATCAGCAAATTGAAGCTACTTATCCACTTATTTATAAATTTGGATTAGAGGAATTGGAAGATGATTCTATTATTGTTATCCATCCTGACAGCTATCAAATTGATGTTCAGCATCCAATTTATGAGTTCTTGACTCTTGTCCTTCCTTTACGAACAGTACATGCTGAAGGTCAATGTAATCAAGAAATGCTTGAGACATTGAATAAATACCTATCTTCACCGAAAGAAGAAGACGAAAATAATGATGATATGGACCCGCGTTGGTCAGCTTTAAAAAATTTGAATTAACAAAATATAAATATACAATTATGGCACATCCTAAACGTAGAATCTCCACCACACGACGAGATAAAAGGAGAACACACAAGAATGCTGTTGCAAAAAATATCGCTACTTGCCCGACTACAGGCCAACCGCATTTGTTTCATCATGCTCACTGGCATGAAGGAAAACTTTATTACCGAGGAAAAGTAGTAGCTGAGAAAGAAGTTGCGATATAATTTTTCCATATAAATTCCGCAGATGAAAATCGGAATTGATATTTTAGGAGGTGATTTTGCACCAGATGCCAACCTTGGTGGGGTGGCTCTTGCCCTAAAAGAATTGCCATCTCATGTAATATTGACGTGTATTGGTGATGAAACACAAATTAAGGATTCGTTGTCTAAATTTGGTATTGATTCTGCTCGAATCGAAATTGTGCATGCGCCAGACGTAATTACCATGCACGATCATCCAACACGAGCCATTCCACAAAAACCAAACAGTTCAATCGCCGTAGGTTTTGATTTATTGGTTAAAAACCAAATTGATGCATTTGCAAGTACTGGTAATACCGGTGCGATGTTGGTTGGTTCTATCTATAAATTAAATACTATTCCAGGAGTCATAAGACCATGCATTACCTCCACGCTTCCGGCGTTTGATGGTTCAAGTTCTATTTTATTGGATGTTGGATCAAATGCAGATTGTAAGGTTGATGTGCTTTACCAATTTGCTGTTTTAGGATCTCTCTATTCAAAAGCTGTTTACGGAGTTGAAAATCCAAGAGTGGCTCTTTTAAATATTGGTGAGGAAGAAACCAAGGGTAACCTGTTGACAATTGCCGCTCATAAGATTTTTGCAGACTCAGATGAAATTAACTTTATTGGAAATATTGAAGGTAGGGATTTGTTCTTAGCTAAAGCAGATGTTGTTGTTTGCGATGGCTTTACAGGAAATATTGTATTGAAAGAAGCCGAAGGTATTTATTCATTGATGCGAAAAAGAGGAATTCGTGATGAGTATTTTGATCGTTTCAATTATGAAAACTATGGTGGTACACCCATCTTAGGTGTAAAAGGAAATGTAATTATTGGACATGGAATCTCAAACGATATTGCAGTAAAAAATATGATACTTCATTCTTACGAAGTAGCAAATTCAAAATTGTCAGATAAACTTAACGAAGCATTCAAAAGTTAATGAAAAAAATAACTGCAGCCATTACCGGGGTTCAAGGATATGTTCCTGAAGAAGTATTATCGAATGCCGATTTATCAAAGATTGTAGATACTTCTGATGAATGGATTACCTCTCGGACTGGAATTAAAGAAAGAAGAATTCTTCGCAATGGAGCATCTTCTGATTTAGCAGCTGCAGCTGTCGAAGGATTACTAAAAAAAACAAATACCTCACCAGAAGATATTGACCTAGTTATTCTAGCAACGGTAACTCCTGATTATCCCTTCCCAAGTACTGCCAATGTTTTGTGCGATAAAACGGGAATGAAAAATGCTTGGGGATATGATTTAATTGCTGCCTGTTCTGGTTTTATTTATGCATTATCTACAGGAGCTCAATTTATTGAAACTGGGCGTTACAAAAAAGTTATTGTGGTTGGTGTTGATAAAATGACATCGATACTAGATTACGAAGACAGAGCGACATGCGTCATTTTTGGAGATGGAGCCGGAGCTGTTTTGCTTGAGCCAAATGAAGAAGGATTAGGGGTAATAGATTTTATTCTGCGCAGCGATGGATCAGGAAGACAATACCTCATACAACCGGCTGGTGGATCAGCTAATCCAGCATCTATAGAAACCGTGGAAAATCGCATGCATTTTGTAAAACAAGAAGGAAAACAAGTTTTCAAATTTGCAGTAACAAACATGGCGGAAGTTTCTGCGGAGATAATGGAAAAAAATAACCTCACTAGCGATGATGTCGACTGGTTGGTTCCTCATCAAGCAAATTTACGCATCATCGATGCAACAGCTAATCGAATGGGGTTACCAAAAGAAAAGGTAATGATCAATATTCAAAAGTATGGCAACACAACTGCTGGTACTTTACCACTTTGCTTGTGGGATTATGAAAATCAATTAAAAAAAGGCGACACGCTTATTTTATCAGCATTTGGAGGTGGATTTACGTGGGGTGCAGTTTATTTAAAATGGGCATACAACTCTTAAATTATTATATTTACCCAAAATTATATTCTTATGAATTTAAATGAAATACAAGATTTAATCAAGTTAGTTTCTAAATCTGGTTTGACTGAGGTTGAAATAGAAAAAAAAGATTTTAAAATCACCCTAAAGGCAGAGAAGGCCAAAGGAAATGATCAACCTATCTATTTGCAAGCACCTATGGCTTCTGCACCATTAGCTGCACCAGTGAATATTCCAGCAGTGGCTCCAACTGCAACAATAGAAGAAGCCAATGCATCTGACGATTCTAAATTAATTACAGTTAAATCACCAATGATCGGTACATTCTATCGCTCCGCTGGACCAGATAAAGATGCATTTGTGTCTGTTGGGTCAATGCTTCAGAAAGGAGATAAAGTGTGTATTATTGAGGCAATGAAATTGTTTAATGAAATTGAATCTGAAGTAAGCGGAAAAATCGTTAAGGTTTTAGTTGATGACGCAAGTCCTGTAGAATATGACCAACCGTTATTTTTGGTTGAACCTGCATAATTTCTAAAAATCTAGGCTATGTTTAAAAAGATATTAATCGCTAATCGCGGCGAGATTGCTTTGCGTGTTATTCGTACTTGCAAAGAAATGGGAATTAAAACGGTGGCTGTGTATTCAACTGCTGATAAGGATAGTTTACCTGTTCGGTTTGCTGATGAGGCTGTTTGTATTGGTCCGCCTGTCAGTTCAAAATCCTATTTATCGATACCTAATATTATTGCAGCGGCTGAAATCACAAACGCGGATGCTATACACCCAGGATATGGCTTTCTCTCTGAAAATGAAAAGTTTTCTAAAGTTTGTCAAGAGCACGGAATAAAATTTATCGGTGCTTTACCCGAGCAAATCGCTGGAATGGGAGATAAGGCAACGGCTAAAGCAACAATGATTAAAGCTGGCGTGCCCTGTATTCCCGGTTCAAAAGGATTAATCAAAGATTTAGCTGATGCCAAAAAAACTGCTGCAGTTATAAAATATCCTGTAATCCTCAAAGCGACTGCTGGTGGAGGAGGTAAGGGTATGCGCATTGTGTGGAAAGAGGAGGATGTGGAAGCGGCATGGGATTCAACGCGTCAAGAAGCATTGGCAGCATTTGGCAACGATGGGATTTACATGGAAAAATACATTGAAGAACCACGTCATATTGAAATTCAAATTGCGGGTGATCAATATGGAAATGCTTGTCACATGTCTGAACGTGATTGTTCAATCCAACGTCGTCATCAAAAATTGGTGGAAGAAACACCTTCTCCTTTTATGACCGACGAACTTCGGGAAAAAATGGGACAAGCGGCAATTAAAGCAGCAAAGGCCGTTAAATATGAAGGTGTTGGAACTGTTGAGTTTTTGGTAGATAAAAATCGGGATTTCTACTTCATGGAAATGAATACGCGTATTCAAGTGGAACATACAATCACCGAGGAAGTAATTAATTTTGACCTGATAAAAGAGCAAATTAAAATTGCTGCTGGTGAAAAAATTTCTGGTAAAAATTATTATCCTGTAATGCGTCATGCAATTCAGTGTAGAATCAATGCGGAAGATCCATATGCTGATTTTCGACCTTCACCGGGTAAAATCACAGAATATCATTGTCCTGGAGGTCATGGGGTAAGAATTGACGCACATGTTTATTCAGGATATACGATTCCACCGAATTATGACTCTATGATTTCTAAATTAATTGTTGTCGCACAAACGCGCGAAGAGGCAATTTTGAAAATGAAAAGAGCTTTGGATGAATATATCATTGAAGGTGTAAAAACAACCATTCCTTTTCATCAAAAACTGATGAATAATGAA
>CAMBBW010000071.1 GCA_945863425.1 Lishizhenia tianjinensis | reverse complement strand
AAAGGTCATTTTGAAAATTTATATTTTTATACTATCGAGAAGTCAAAAAAAGATAATATAGACTGTTTTTGGGGGTTTACGATTGTTTCAAAAGTTTGGAAGAACAAACTAAAGTTTAATGTATTTGATGGAATAATTTATGAATCTATTCTTCAAATAAGCTCGACAAAAAGTCTTAAAATTATAGTTAATTCAAATGAATCTATAACTCGGAAAATAGGAAAAACGGCAAGGATATTATTTGATTTTTTTAGATCAAAAAATAGGATAAAAAAATCAAATAACTTATTAGTGAAATTAACTGACTTAAAGAATGAAAGTGAAAAGAAGAATCTTTGTGAAGTATATCAAAAATGGAAAACTAATTATCCTGAATTTGTTTGTTTAAATTTTGATTTAGATTTTTTAAATATGAGAATTGCGAGTAACCCGATGAATAATTATAGAATAATTAGTTTGTTTTCTGACAAGGAAATTATTGGTTATGGAATAATAAATGATAAAAATGAAATAGCCTATTTATTGGATTTTATCGTTTCAAATCCAATTTATATAAATGAAGGATTATCTTCTTTATTACATTACGTGAAACAAAATTCTAAATCTTCTCATGTCGTTTTTTGGGCTACAAGATTGAATAATTACAGTTCTCAAATACATGAACTTATGTTGGGTTTTGGTGCTAAATTATATCAAAATAATTCTATGAATTTTGTATACAAAAATGACCTTGAGGAAATAGAAAAGACAGGGATTCATAATTTCTATTTGAATGCGTTATGGACAGAAGGATTTAAAATTTAATTTTTTGTCTTTATAAATCGAAAAAAAACACTAATTCAAAACAAATACAATTGGAAAAGCGAATTTTAAGGACTTTCAAAGGAGCATTAAAAACTTGGTTTATTTCTTCTATATAAACGGTAACATTGATGAGGACAAAAGTTTGTTTAATGGAAATGTTCATCTGTTTAATTTTAGACATAAGACAACATTCTGGACAAAAGTAAAACGGAATACTTTATTTTGTTATGAATTCATGTTCTTTTATGATAAAGTAATTAAATCAGGAGTACAATACGACGCTGTTTGGTGTAATGATTTGCCTACTTTAATCCCAGCTACTAAAATTTCAAAAAAACTCAACTGTAAATTAATTTATGATTCTCATGAAATTTATACTGAAACATTAAACCAATTTTTCCCTAGGAAAGCTCGAGGAATAAAAAAAATAATCTATTCAATATTGTTACATGTAATGAAACGACATGGCGAAACTGTTGAAAAAAAGTATATTCCCAAAGTGGACGTTTTTATTACTGTGAATGAAAGCTTGTTATCTAATTTCTCCAATAAACAAATAATTAAAAAGGGATTGGTCATAATGAATTTACCAAAAATAAAAGATAAAGTAGTTAATGAAAAAATTGATTTTAAGCGGAAGTTTGGGTGGAGTGAAAATTCATTTATTTCAATATATCAAGGTGTATTAAATGAAGGCAGGGGATTGAAAATTCTACTACAGGCATATGTTCTTCTAGAGGAATCATTTAAACTTGTATTTCTTGGTAATGGCCCAATTCAGCATGAACTCATGGAGTATGTAAAGATTAATTCACTTGAACACCGTGTTAAATTCATAGATTTAGTTCCACTGAATACAGTGAACAAATACACAGCTGGAGCCAATCTCGGCATAAATTTATTAGAAAGTTATAACTTGAGTAAATCTTTAGCTTCTCCGAATAAGTTGTTTGAATATATTCATGAAGGGATTCCTGTTTTAGCCTCAGATTCAGTAGAAAATATAAAAGTTTTTAATAGTTATAATGTTGGATATTTGACGAAAAACAACCCAATTGCTATTGCTGATAAGTTAAATCATATTTCAAAACAAGAAAAATCAACTTTTGAGGAAGCACTGAATCTTGCCAAAGAACATTATAATTGGGAGAATCAATTACCTGTTTTTCGTTTAATACTTGAGATTTAAGTTTGAATGATGAAGGCCAATGAAACCCCTTTAGAAAATAATTTCAAAAAAATGGCCATTCTAATGACTTGGTCTTTTAGTAGAGATAGTCGAGCTCAAAGAATTGCCAACAGTTTGTCAAAATACTATTCCATTGATATCTACACAATTAATAATGGAATAGATGAATTGGATAATTTCGAAAATAATTATTCCATTATAGACGTACCTTGCCGAGAATCACGAAATATCTTAGATAGATTTTATCTCCCATTTTATTCTAAAATAAGTTGCCTAACGAAATATTTACTAAAGCTAAACACCAAGTATGACGTTATTTATTGTCATGATTTACCTGCCTTGATAGTAGGGTCGAAATTAAAAGCAAAAAATAAGGCAAAACTTGTTTACGATGTACACGATTTATTTAAAGAGACCATTAATCAGGGCTTTAGTAGTTTAGGGCACTCAAGGTTCTCAAAATTAAAGTCTTTATTGTTAATTAATTTATTCAAATACTTCATTTACCGAAAGGAAAGGAAATATATTAAACAAGCTGATTTAACTTATTCAGTTAATGAGAGCATTAGTGATTATATAAACAAATTATATTCTGTTAAATGTTTGACTATTCAAAATTTTCCAGAATTAAAATCAAATTTATTTGATAAAAAACTCAGGAAGACTTTCAAATTATCCGAAAATAGTAAAATAGTACTTTATCATGGAAACCTTGGCGACGGAAGACATATAGAGAATATTGTTGAGTCTGCATATCACTTTTCCGAAGGCATCAATCTCATACTTATTGGAAATGGATATTTGTTGGATAAATTAATTAAATTAGGGAACCCATCAAATACATTTTTTTTAGATTACGTCCCCTACAATGAGTTGTTTGATTTTATTGCTGAGGCCGACCTTGGGTTAGTATTACTAGAACACATTAATTACTCTAAAAAGCATGCGAGCGCGAATAAATTCTTTGAATGTATGGCCTGTGGTATTCCAGTAATTGCGAGTAAATCACCCGAATTGATAAAGGTTTTTAACAAAAGTGATGTCGGATTTTTAATAGACGAAATAACTCCGATAACTATTGCTCACTTAGTGAATCAAGTCATTTTTAATTCTGAAGACCTACGAATTAAAGGAAATAATGGCAGAAACCTCTGCGAAACTGAAATGAATTGGGATAATGAAAAAGATAAATTGATTTCACTATTTAAAAGTCTTTAATCATGATAGTTATCATTGACTATAATGTCGGTAATGTTGGATCCATTTTAAACATGTTGAAAAGCCTAAAGCAAGAAGCTGAAGTCACTCGGGACCGGGATAAAATACTTAATGCAGATAAATTAATTCTTCCAGGGGTAGGTTCTTTTGATAATGGGATGAAAAATTTGAAGAATTTAGGGCTAATAGAAATTTTGAATGAAGCCGTAATTACAAGAAAAAAACCTATTCTAGGAATTTGTCTAGGTATGCAATTAATGGCCGCAAAAAGTGATGAAGGAATAGAAGATGGATTAAGGTGGATAGACCTTAGCATTAATTCTTTTAAAATACACACAGAATATACCGGAACCTATCCTGTTATGGGGTGGAATTACATACAAGCATGTAAGGAGAATATTTTAGTTGGTGATGAAAAGGCCCGATTTTATTTTGTTCATTCATACTTTTTACCATTGAATGATTTTTGTATTCTCAAGACAGAGATAAATAATTTTGAATATTGTGCAGGATTCCAAAAAGAAAATATATTTGGTGTGCAATTTCACCCCGAGAAAAGTAATAAATATGGAATGCGTTTGCTAACTAAATTTTGTGAATTATAATGCTTAGTAGAGTCATCCCTATTTTGTTAATTGAAAATGGTGAACTAATTAAGACGACGAAATTCAAAAATCCGACCTATATTGGAGATTTACTTAATTCTGTAAAAATTTACAATGAACTTGAGGTAGATGAACTATACATTCTTGATCGAGGAGCGAGGAAATTAGGAATAAACTATAATTTAATTTCTCAATTTGTCGACGAATGTTATGCTCCAATATCATATGGAGGAGGGGTAAAATCACTTCATGAAATAGAGAAAATACTTAAACTAGGCGTAGAAAAAATTGTTATTCGTTCTAAACTTACAGATTCCAAATTCATGAAGGAGGCCGTAGAAAAATTTGGTTCTTCAACTATAGTTGCTTGCTTGGATTACGTGAATATTGATGGAAACTTTGTGACTTATTTTGAAAATAATAACCCTAATATTTTACTAAATGAAATATTGAGTAAAGTAATTGATTACAAGGTAGGAGATATTATCTTTCAATCTGTTGACAGAGACGGCACATATTCTGGTTATGATATTGAAAACATTAAAAATTTAACAGGTCAAATTCAAAATCCAATTATCATTGCTGGTGGTTGCAAAAATATTGAGGATATTAAAAATGCATTCAACAACGGTTTTTCGGGTGCCGCTGCTGGAAGTTTATTTGTATATTATTCTGATTTAAGAGGGGTTTTGATGAACTATCCAAGTGAATTAGAGTTTTATGATGCTGGAATTAAAAGATAAATTATGCTAAGAACATGTAGCAAATGTATTATGGATTCAAATGATGACCCAGATATTGTTTTTGATAAGCAGGGTATTTGTAATCATTGCATCTCTTACGACATTAATTTACTTAAATATTATAGAGGAAACGATCCAGAGTTAATAGAATTTCACCGCACTATTGAATTAATAAAGCAGGCCGGTAAAGGTAAAAAATATGATGCTATTATAGGGTTAAGTGGTGGGGTCGATAGTTCATTTATTGCTTATCTATGTTTTAAATATCAAGTAAGGGCATTAGTTTTTCATTTAGACAATGGATGGAATTCCGAACTTTCTGTCGTGAATATTAAAAATATTTTAAGGGTCACAAAATTCGACTTATTTACAAAGGTTATAAATTGGAATGAGTTTAAGGATTTACAAAGGGCTTATTTTAAGGCGAATGTAGTTGATATTGAAGTGCTCACAGACCATGCTATATTGACAGCACTTCAAACCACAGCTAAAAAATTTAATATACCGTACATTTTAAGTGGAGAAAGCATAACCACTGAAGGAAGACTACCTTCTAAATGGAGATACAATAAGTCAGATTCTATAAACATTAAAGCAATTCATCAAAAATTTGCTGAGCTTAATATTAGTAGTTACCCAATTGGTAATGTTATTAAACAGAAGATTTTTGGAAATTTTGGAAAGAGTATAAATTTATTAGATATGTATCCTTACCAAAAAGAAGAAGCAAAACGCTTAATTACAGAATGTTTTAATTGGAGAGATTATGGTGGAAAACATTATGAATCAGTATTTACAAGGTTCTATCAGGCTTACATTTTACCTAAAAAGTTTAAAATTGACAAGAGGAAGTCACATTATTCAACTTTAATTTGTGCAGGTCAATTAAAACGAGAGGACGCCTTAAATTTAATGAGTCATGGGGCTTATAATGACCCCCAACTTGAAAAAAAAGATTTAGAATTCGTTACTAAGAAGTTAGGTTTTTCCCCTGAAGATTTTGAATTATATATACAATCCCCCAGAATTGAACACGAAGCTTATAAATCTTATGAAGCTTATTTGAATTTAATAAGGCCAATTTACCGCTTCATTAGAAAAATCTCTTTTAGGTAAATTTGATGTTATATTAAAATAATCAAACGCGATTAAGACATGAATATTATAAGCGAAAAAACATTACTACTCGCTCCTCATAATGACGACTTGGAGTTTGGTGGTGGAAGTGTTGCTATATTAATTGATACTGGTAATGAAGTATTTTGCGTCGCTTTTTCGGCCTGCAGACAATCGGTCAGGAAGTATTTTACTGAAGAAATTTTGATAACTAAAATTAAAGAGGTGAGTGTTATATTAGGGATTAAGGCTGAGAATTTAGTTTTATTCGATTACGATGTAAGGACTTTCAATTATCATCGGCAATAAATTAAACGATTGAAAAAAGCACTAATTCTTGCCTACGATTTCCCTCCATATATTTCTGTGGGTGCCCAACGACCATATAGTTGGTTTCTTCATTTGAAGGAGTTTGGTATAGAACCGATAGTCATTACAAGACAATGGACCTCGATAAATGGGAATAATCTAGATTACATAGCACCAGGAAATTCTCCTGAAGTGATTGAAGAAGTCAATGAAAATGGTGTAATTTACGGTACGCCTTATTATCCAAATCTCAGCAATAAATTATTGCTAAAATATGGGGAGAAAAGGTTTAAATATATTCGTAAAATAATTTCCGGATTTTATGAATTCGCCCAATTTTTTTGGTTAACTGGCCCAAAAAAAGAGATCTATAAATTTGCAAATGATTACCTAAAGGAAAATTCAGTAGATGTAATTATTGCCACTGGGGATCCGTTTATTTTATTCTCGTACGCATCAAAACTTAGCGCTAAGTTCAGTATTCCTTGGATTGCCGATTATCGAGATACTTGGTCGCAAAGCAAGCTTAGGTCAAGTAATTGCATATTGAAAAAATTGCATACTATTTTAGAAAAAAAGAACTTAAGAAATGTCACTTATATCACAACCGTATCATCTTTTATCGTCAATCAGTTAAAGCAAAATTTGCCTGATAAGAATTTTGAAATAATTACAAATGGCTTCAATTCGAGTGAAATAAAAGATATAAATACCATTACCCAATCAAGCGAAAAACTTACCATATCATTTGCTGGGACAATTTACAAGTGGCATCCAATTGAAAGTTTTTTATCTACTTGTAATCGAATGTTATCAAATGGAAAGTTGAATAATTTAAACTTGGATTTCTATGGGACTCAATTTTCCGAACAACAGTTAAATAAATTTAGTGAAGACTATATTCATTTAAATCAATTAATAAATATCCATCCTAAAATTAATAGTATTGAACTAAATAAGAAATTAGCCAGTGCAAATATTTTTTTACTTTTTAATGATTACTCAATCTTAGGCACAAAAATCTTTACCTATATCGGAATCAAAAGAAAAATTTTGTTTTTGTATTCAGATGACGAGAAAGCGCTTGAACTTAAGAAAAAACACTATACCCTTGAAGAATTTTCTTTTGAATCAAAAAAGCTACAGGAAGAATTAATAAATTCTACAAAATCAGGAATTGTAGTTAGAAATGACCTACATCTTGAAGAAGTATTGAGCGAATTACATGATGAGTTTGTCTCGAATAAATTTATTTCTTGTAATTCTCAGCTTACAGATTTATATACTAGAGAAAAACAAGTTGAGAAATTAGCAAGTTTAATTTCCTGTAAAATTTTTCCGCAATTTTTAGAATAACAAATTTTTATTGTAACTTAATTACTACAACGGAAAGACAATGTTTAGAATATTTCCATTTTTTTTATTCTGTTTTGTAAATTTTGTTTTTGGACAAGGTGTAACTCCACCGAATATTTCAAACATAAAATTTTGGCTTCGAGCTGACGCAGGAGTAACCTTAAATTCAGGTTTGGTGAGTCAATGGACTGATCAGAGTGGAAATGGATTTAATGCTATTCAAAATACATCAACTCTAAGACCTAACTTTCAAAATACTCCTCAATTTAATAATATGCCCACAATTAGATTTGATGGAGTGGATGATGTTTTAACAGGTGTTACAATTCCAAATATTAATTCCGAAAATATCACCATGTTTATTCTAAGTTCAGGTGATTCCCAAACAGGAAATATGGCAGGGCTTTTTACAATTGGAACTATTTTTAATGGTTTTTTTGTTACAAGGAGTATTAATACAACACAAGCCTTTAGGATATGGAACAACCTCAATGAAATGACAGGATCTGCTAATAGTGCTCCTAATGCTGGTTATTCACCTAAACTTTTAACTTTCACCAAAGAGGTAGGAGTTCAAGGGCGTTTATTTTTAAACGGACCTCAGCAATCCACAACAACAAATGCTACTTTTGTAAGCTCTTTCACTAATGCTGCCTATCAAGTTGGGAGGGCACCAAGTTATTCTTCCTTGAAGGGCGATATCGCTGAAATTATACTTTACAATCGGGTTTTAACAGCCCCCGAGCAACAACAAGTTGAGCAATACCTCATGGATAAATACGCCCCACCAGTCAATTTGGGAGCTGATATCAACAATGCATATGGTTTTTGCGATATTACGCTAGCACCTCAGGGTGGTTATTACACCAATTATTCGTGGAGTACAGGTGCAACCTCTTCCTCAATTTCAGTAAATAATCCGGGGAGTTATTGGGTTGCGGCAACTGATATTTTTGGTCGTCAAAGTTTTGATACGATAGTGGTAAACCGTCCTCATTATTCTTCTGTAACATCGAGCAATCAATTGGTATGTTATAATAACATTCCAACGGTTACAGCTTCAATGCCAACAGGAGATTATACCTTTTTACAGTGGAGCGATGGCAATACCAATCAATCACGCCAATTAACTCAAGGAGGAACGCTTAATTATACCGTCAAAGACAATCAAAATTGCACGCTAACTTCAAATACATCGACAATAACCTTTGATAATTCCCTCCAGAATGTGAGTTTGGGAAACGATACAACTCTTTGCGTTGGTAACACTATAAATTTACAGCAATCGTCACCATCAATTTCGTCTTATTGGTGGAATACTGGCAATACAGCCTCATCACAAACGGTTACTTCCTCTGGGAATTATGATGTTTTAGTTTCGAGTGCTAACGGCTGTCAGCTCCAAGATTCAATATTCGTTTCCATTGCAGGAGAATCTCCCACCGTTCAAATTAATATTTCGAATACCGTGTGTGTTGGACAAGGTCTTGAATACAGTCACATAAGTTCCGTCAACGGGGGTTCTATTGGGAATGTCTTATGGAATTTTGGAGACAATTCTACCTCAATAGTTGACTTTGGAACAAAGATTTATACTCAGGTGGGAACATTTAATGGAAGCACTACTGTAACCACCGATGGTGGTTGCCAAACACAAGTGCCTTTTCAAGTTTTAGTTAGAAATACACCTTCGGTGAATTTTACTTATCCCACCTTTTGTACTGGACAGCCCGTAAATTTAACCAATACAAGTAGTGTGCAAAATGGCGGAGGAGCATTGCAAAGTTTTAATTGGATTATTGATGAACAACAAGTTGCGATTAGTCAAAACGTATCTTATACTTTTCCCATCAACGGTACTTACAACGTAAAATTAATCGTTGAGGATGAGAATGGTTGTTTAGATTCAAATCTTCAGGTTATCAGTTCAACTAATAATTATGAAATTCCAAATGCCCCATTACTCGAAATACCCTCACAAAACACAACGCTAATTGTTGGACAACCTCAAACGTTTCAGTGGAATAGTGTGGCAAATGCTGTGGCTTATATTTTTGAGGTCTCAACTCAGTCTAATTTCTCGAGTGTACTTTTACAGATGAATACATCAAATACATCAATCTCTTATATTCCAATGGTAATAGGAAATATATTTTGGCGTGTTCGTTCAGTAAATTTATGTGAATTAGGGGGAACGAGTGAAGAGAGATCATTTTCATCAATTGATCTTGGAACGGGAATTAAACTTTGGTTGAGAGGCGATGCAGGAGTGGGTCAAATAGCAGGTGCGGTTAATCAGTGGGCAGACCAGAGTGGTAATGCAAATAATGCTTTTCAAAATACTTCGAATTTAAGGCCCACATTACAAAATAGTGCTCAATTTAATAATATGCCTGTTATTAGATTCGACGGATCAAATGATGTTTTGTTGGGAACTACTATCCCAGGCATTAACACGGACAATCTTACCGTTTTTGTTTTAAGTTCAGGTAATTCCCAATCAGGAGGAAATATGGCTGGACTTTTGAATATTGGGACAATACAAACCGGGCTTTTTATTACAAGAGTTATAGATGTAACACAAGCCTTTAGGATATGGAATAACCTCAATGATATGACAGGGTCCGCTAATAGTGCTCCTAATGCGGGTTATTCTCCTAAACTTTTAACTTTCACCAAAGAGATAGGAGTTCAAGGGCGTTTATTTTTAAACGGACCACAGCAAACCATAACAACAAATACTACATTCACAAGTGCATTTACAAATGCCGATTATATAGTAGGAAGAGCAACAGGTTATTCATCTCTTAAAGGTGATATCGCTGAAATAATAGTATACAATAGAGTACTAACATCAACCGAACAACAGCAAGTAGAAAAATACCTCATGGATAAATACGCTCCACCAGTCAATTTGGGAGCAGATATAAACAATGCGTATGGTTTTTGCGACATTACGCTTGCTCCTCAGGGTGGGTTTTACACTAATTATTCGTGGAGTACAGGTGCAACCTCTTCCTCAATTTCAGTAAATAATCCGGGGAGTTATTGGGTTGCAGCAACTGATGTTTTTGGGCGTACTTCAGTAGATACAATTTTGGTAAATAGACAAGTTTTTGATTCTATTCAATTACAAAATCATCTAGTATGTTTTAATGTTTTGGATTCAATAACAGCGACCGTTCCAGTTGATAATTACTCCTTCGTCCAATGGAGTGATGGCAACATGAATCCAACAAGAATACTCAATCAAAATGAAACAATATCTTATACAGTTTCTGATAGTTCGGGCTGCACAAGGACCAGCAATCTTGCAACAGTAAGTATCGATAATTCACTTGAAAATATCTCCTTGGGACTTGACACAAATCTATGCTCGGGAAATTACATTCAGTTAGTTCAAGACACACCTACAATTACAAATTGGCTATGGAACACAGGTGAAACTTCTGGTTCTATTGCCGTTGACACTTCTGGGACCTATCAATTAGAGGTCATTAATTTCAACAACTGCGTAAACCGTGATACAATTGAAGTGACAATTATTGGAATCTCACCGACCTTGAATTTTAATTTTTCTGATAGTTTATGTCAATTTAGCCAAGGGCAGTTTTCAGACAGCAGCTTCGTCCCCAACAACAATGGCAACATTAGTTCTAAAACCTGGTCAATTAGTGATGGAACTATTTTATCTGGTAGCACAGGTAATTTCAGTTTAGATACTTCGGGAGTGTTCAACGTAACCTTACTCGTACAAACCCAAGAAGGTTGCAGTAGTTCAACCACATTCCCTTTGGTCATACACTCAAAACCTATCGTATCGTTCATTACTGAAAAATTCTGCCCCTACGATGCAGTTGAGTTCACTTCATTTAACTCTCAATTATCATCTTTGAGTTCTCAACTTTGGTCCTTCGACGACAACACCACAAGCACCTCTCCTAACCCAACTCACGTTTTCGGTACCACAGATACTTATAACGTTTCTCTACAAGCAGAAGACATCAACGGTTGCCGGGATACAGTTATTCAAGCAGTGTACATCCAACCCGCGCCGGTAGCAGATTTTTCGTTTACAAATACTTGCGAGCAAAGTGCAGTGAACTTTGTTAACAACAGCAACATTTCAGATACATTTTCAGTCGTAACAAATCAGTGGTCTTACGGTGATGGTACGCAAGTTATCAACCCAAGCGTTCAAAAAGTCTATCAAGCCTATGGAGATTACGACGTACAATTGGTAGTAACCGCCAACAACGGCTGCCAAGATACGCTTTCTCAAACCATTACCATCCATCCAAAGCCAATTTTAGGTTGGCAAGTTGGTCCCGCCTGCAAAAACACCTGGACAACTTTTGAAAATCAAAGTACCATTCCATTAGGTAGTATAGAACAGACAGATTGGTTGGTTAATCTGCAATATTCTCTAGAAGGAACGAATTCTGCATATAAGTTTGTGACCACAGGTGTTCAATACTTGAACTTAACCTCCACATCCGATCAAGGTTGTATAACTGACACCCTCATCATTGTCAACGTTCAACCGGAAATCAATGCGGCTTATACGGTAAGTCCAACCACAGTGGTGGCAGGTGTACCGGTTGTTTTCACAAACAACAGCGTAGGTGGCACGCAATACGAATGGAACCTTGGCAATGGTAACATCATCCAAACCACGGTTGCTGAGCCTGTAGAAGCAACGGGGTTTGCTTCCTCCTTCATCGGAGACAGCATCTTAATTTACCTTGCCATTCAAAACGCAATAGGTTGTAAAGACACTGCTTACCAATACGTGAAAGTCAACGAGCCACGCATCGATTTGGCAATCAATCAACTTTTCGTACAAGATATTAACGGATTCTATAAAGTAGGTGTCGAGTTACGCAATCTAGGCTTTGTGGAAATCACTCAAACTGATTTGTTGTTGAAATTGTATAATTCATCCCCAATTCTGGAAACTGAAACAGAATCCTTGGCGCCAGGTGAAAGCAGGATTTACTTGTTCAACGCCAACCCATCGGCCTTTGTTTCCACGCAAGACAACGAAATCAGCTATTTGTGTGTGGAAGCAACGTCCTACAACGATTACCAACTCATCGAAACGGAATTGAGCAACAACATTTCCTGCCTCAACACCGAAGGCGGAAACTTTGTGTTATTGCCCATTTACCCCAACCCAACCAACGATGACATTACCTATACGCTCATCGTTTCCGAAGAATCTACAATTTCTACGTCCTTAACGGACGAAACCGGTCGCATCGTGCAATCCAGCATCGGGCTATTCGCTTCCGGTCTCCACACGCCAACTCTTTCTATGCGCAATCTCAGCGCTGGCGTGTATTATTTCCACATTTCTGATGGAGTCACTTCCAAAACAGTGAAGGTATTAAAGAATTAGGGGGTCTTAATAGGTCGCCTTATTTTTCAGATTGAGTGTATCGAATTGAAATGTCGGTACCATGAGTAAGCCGAAGGATCACCGAAATGGTGACAATTTCAAGAGTGGAGCGAAAGGAGTAAAATACAGCGACGAGTTTTAGCTTCGCTGCTACT
>CAMBBW010000070.1 GCA_945863425.1 Lishizhenia tianjinensis | reverse complement strand
CCAATAAATAAGAGGGGAGTAAAAGGATATCCCCATGTTTTTATGGATGTTTCATCTCCTAATTTGCGCGCTCTGATAACGAATACACCAATTACAGTTAACAAACAGAAAAGGGATAAGGTGAGTTCAATGTATTGTAATATCATTCTGAAATCAAAAAGTAGAACGATACAAACGGAGATTAATGTTTGTAAAAGTATCGCATTTACGGGTGCTCCTTTTTCATTTTGTCCCTTCAAAAAAGAAAATATTCGATAGTCTTCCCCCATTCTTTGTGCAACTCTAGGTCCAGCAATGAACATAGCATTGATCCCTGATACCAGCGCAATGGCAAATAATCCAGCAAAAGCCAAAGCTGCTTGATCACCGAATACTTTGTCAATAACTATATTACCAATCGCAACTTTACCACGCATTTCATCGAAGGTGCAAACGTACATGAAAACACCTGTTAATGCGAGATAAACTAATGTTACAATCGCAGTACCAACGACTAATGAAAAAGGCAAGTTCTTTTTGGGGTTTTCCATGTTGCCAACAATGTACGATGACGAATTCCACCCACTATATGCAAACATTACATAAACCAAGGAGCCAGCAAAAGGTAAGCTA
The DNA here is from genome assembly GCA_945863425.1 of Lishizhenia tianjinensis. GTDB lineage: Bacteria > Bacteroidota > Bacteroidia > Flavobacteriales_D > Crocinitomicaceae > UBA952. Next base: position 12,345 of record CAMBBW010000070.1, on the reverse strand, counting down.
AAAATCGTATTCCAGCTTGCATCAGTAGGAGCAAAGGACACATGACTTTTTCCAGAATCAGCCAAAAATAGAAATGGAGTAATAATTAAAACGACTATAAACAAGAGTTTTATCGTGGTTATGATATTTTGAAACAATCCACCTGTTACAACTCCTTTTAACTGTATAAGTGTTACAAGGGTAATAAGTGAAATAGCTACAACTTTAGGTGTGTATATCGGTAAGTTTGCTCCTAATAGTTCATTCATTATGGGCATTAAATAATCTCCGGAAGCTAAGGCTAATGCTGCAATTGCCGCTGAAAACCCAACGATAATGGAAACCCATCCGCTCGCAAAGCCAACTATGGGATGATAGATTTTAGATAAAAACGTATATTCTCCCCCAGACTCCCTAAAAGTTGTTGCCACCTCTGCATAAGCAGTTGCACCACACAACGCAAATACACCTCCAATAAACCAAATAAACATAATGGCAAATGGATCTGGAATCCCAATTGGTGGATTCATTACCTGAAATCCAATTGATGTAAAGATACCGGTTCCAATCATGTTAGCGATAACCATATTTGTGGCTACGCTACGCGAATATTTTTTGAAAGTCATTCCTTATTTTTTGATTGCAACCATTTCATTTTGATTTCCAGAATTCCAATGGTACCCCAAAGAAAAAGGTAATTTTGCGACAAATTCTTTTGTGGTATAGGCTTGTGCCAAGTCTTTCTGAAATAAATTAGCACTAAAATCTTTAATAGGTTTCTCATACGTACCATGTAATTCAATTTTGAATTTTGCTTTGTCAAAATAGATATATGGAATACCAGTATCGTCTTGAACGAGATAAACTGCTTTGTCTAAAACCGTCGAACGGATGGTTGAAAATGTTGCATAATGCATTAAATAAGAAGCGGATTTCACAAAACAATTTGAGGGAGGAAGGTTTTTTAATACACCTGCTAACCCTTTGTCTTTTTCAATTCCTGTATCGGAAATATCACATGAATAATAAGTCAATGTTTTTGGTGCACCCGTTACTTTGTTGCCAAATGTTATTCGCACAGCCTTTGCAGTTGTCGCACCGATTTTAAAAGGTATAAAGGTCTTTTTACCGGTTTGATCTAGTTGCACTTCTTCAACATTCATGATTGTATGCCCCGTTTTGGATACAGACCAAAGTAGAACGGGTAGCATTCCATTTACGGGAGATTGTTTTGTGTCTTTGATCATATTCATGGTTATGAAATAACTTTTTGCATAGATGTCTCTTAAAATAAAATCTACGGCTTCAATATACTCCTTGCTTTGCGTTTTGTCCAATTTTTTGAAATCAGGAATAGACCCCACCGATTCTTGGGCCATCATCACATAATGATTTGCATTGGGATAAAGTGAGTTTACGTGTAAAAAATCGCCTCCAGAAAACGGATAAAAAACAGAGGTGGTATCCGATTTTGAATTTCGTTTAAAATTTGACTCATTCCAATTTGTGATTGGGGTTAATCTATTTTTTCCAATTTCTGCTAACTTTTGATTAAGCGTTTTAGTAAATGAATTATAGTAACTAGCGTCTACATTTGAAGGAACTCCCTCATAATTTCCACAAATAACTTTAGCAAATTCATCATATACAGGATCTGCCGTTACAGGAACAGCTAGTTTTGAATCTGATGTGTTTTGAGTACTATTTTGGCTTCCTCCTTTTTCTCCGCCACAACTGTAAAATAATCCTACGAGTAAAACGGAGCTAATTAGTAAACTTTTCATTTTCATTCTATATTTTTTAATACCTATCGATATACTTAGAAAAATGAAATAGGTTACATTAATTTCCTACTTTAGGTTGATTGTCCATTCCCTATCTTGATAAATTGAAAGTAAGGTATTGATAGTTAGTATGTTTGAATTTGATTCAACAATAGTTTTAACGGAGTTAATCAAAGGCTTCACCGGTGTAGCATTTGAATGTTGTTCCAATAAAACAAACCATTTTCTTAGTAATTCAATGGCCTCATTACTATGCACATTGAAATCAACTGATCGAACACTAGCAAAAAATGAGATTTTTTGTCGGGCGCGCGAGAATAATACATTTAATCGCTTTGACCCATTCGAAAAATTTATCGGACCAAAACGCATAAAGAAATCACCATCTTTTTCAGTATATCCATACCCAAAACTAATTATGAGTTCATCACATTCATCGCCTTGAACATTCTCAACGGCCTTAAAAAAAACTTGATCTAATTCTATTCGATCGTGTAACTTGGTTTTTGTATGAGGCGGTAAAAATGAGTAAATACAGGCGAGTTGTGTCTCTGAAAATGCTACAATCCCAAGTGATTTTTCACTATCTATCCTTGATGATATGTAAGCAGCAACCTCTTTTGCTTCTAATGTATTCACTCGATTTTCAAAATAAGCATTTTCTACAAAATGAAAGTTTAGAGGGCTTCCATCGTGTTTCGCGTGTTGAAATGTCCTCAGTTTATTTTCATAAAAATAGGAGTTTGAAAAGTGAATTAAAGCTGGGTGCAAACTTCGATAATGATAGGACAGAAATAGACTGGGCAAATAGTAATTGGCTTGATGCAATAAATCAATAGATTCTGTGCGGCTAGAAAAATAGGAACTTGGACTCATTTGCTGCGGATCTCCAGCAATTAATATTCTATCGGCTCGTTGCAGAGTTCCAATGGCATGTTCAAACGGTATTTGGCTCGCTTCATCAAATATAGCAACAGAAAACAATGAGGTGTTTAAAGGAAAACAAGTCGCCATGCGGGCTGGATTGACTAACCAAACAGGTTTCAATAAGTTGATCCAAATCTGTGCCTCGGATTCAATTAATAATCGAATGGAAGTATGATTTCTACTTTTACTAAACTCCTTGACTAAAATTCGTTTACCGACTTTTAATTTTTGCTTCAGTTCTCTATTTTCTTTGGAAAGTTTTTGATTTGGTGTTCTGAGGATGGAATGAAAATTCTCGAATTGTCTCTTTTGTTCTTGTATTAAAAACTGAATAAAACTTAAGGATTCGAGTTGTTCTGTTGCCGATGCTTGTTTCGTCTTTTCATGAAATTTTGCCCAGCTAAAATCAATTAACTGAGGAAAATCAATTTTTACTTTTGACCACGCACTGCTTAAAACTGCGGATTCCATATCGGAAAGTGAGTTGTAATTTTTTAGTAAAAATGGAATAGTTTTACTTGATGATGAAAATTTTGATTCGACGATTAAAAGCTGATGAAAATTCTGCTCTAATAAATTAAAATAATCGATTAAATCTACCTCATTTTCGAACCTAAAATACAACTGAAAGTCGGTAATTAGCCTGCTTAGCGTGGGGTGCAAATCACAATAGTATTTTCTCTTACTTGGGCTTGTAGAATTATATAAAAGAACTTCGTCTGCCGTTATAGAACGAATAAAAGTAATTGCCTCCTCAAGTTCATTTTCAGTCTCTACACCAAAAGGAACTACCGCAGATAACATTTCCTGTTTCTTGCTCTGCAGGGTTATTTGTTTTAATCTTGATTCTAAGGAATTGCGAGGATTCAGAAAAGGCGACCGAGTCCATGATTTCCAAGTTTTTCGTTGTTTTATGCCTTGAATAATCCCTTTCTTGCTAAATAATTCAATTAACCCTTTTGTTTCTTCTAAGTTTGGCAATTTGATCCAATGATTATTCTCTAAATTAAATTTTTCTAACTCAGAATTCAGTTTTAATAGATTTACCCGAATTTTTTCAATTTTTTTTCTTTTTGCTTGATTGTTTATGATTTGTAAATCAAATTTTTTAGCGATTTGTGTCTCAAATTTTGAAAATTGTAGTGCCGTTCGAGTAAGTTCATAGATTTCTTGGTAATTTAAATGAATTCCCTCTTCAGAAAGTTTTTTAAGGTCTTGTTTCCACGATTGAATTTTTGATTCTAAGGACACTAAATATGATTTTTCAAGCAACTCAGTTTTTAAGCTTTTAATTAGATCTGTTAGTTGATACTCTAAAATATATTCAATACTATTTTTTAACTTAACCCATTCCTCATAGATTGGTAATGAACTAGAATACGGATGGATAGAATCGTTGTCTTCATTATCTATTTTTTTCAATAAGTCAATAACACTAATTCCACCGGCTAGACCTGGATGGTGCAATAAGTTAAGTATGTTTTGTAACTCTTGAATTTGAAGGGGATATTGCCCAATATAGTCGGGTTTTTCCATTACACATTCTTCAATTCTTTTCCATTCTTTTCTTAAATCTACTATAAAGTGCGTATTGGAAAAATGACTGGTTGTTGTGAAACAAAATCCACCGATTCCTAATGCGGTCATTTTTTTTTGAATCACGTCAAGTGCGACCCGTTTTTCAGATACCACCACTGTCGATTTTTTTGCTTCAATTAGCTTTCCTATGGTGTTAATGATTACCTGTGATTTACCGGTTCCCGGAGGCCCTTGTACCAAACAATTTGTTGATTCAATCATTTTTAACACTTCTAATTGATCCGGATCGGCTTGTACTAAGTTGGAATTGCAAAGCGGTAAAAGGGTGATTTCACCTTGATCTTGTAATCCAATGAGTTGTTTTAATGGTTCAGAAAAGGCATCAACATGCATTAAATTTTCTAAGTCTCGAACTATTTCATAGCGGTGCGGGTGAAAATTACCGATGAATTGCAGATTTGTCTCAATGGAAAGCTGAGGATAATTTCCAGTGAGAGTTTGAATTTCTTCTACTGTTTCTGGTAATGTTAGTTGGAATTGTTGCTCAAAAAAATGAACCAAAAACGGATTGACTTGTGTTTCCCCATGAATGGTTAATGTAAGTTGGTTTGTCAATTTATCATTTGTTGCTTTAATTTCGGTTAAAAAAAGTGGAAAATGATATTCTTTCTCATTCCAAATCATTGATAATACCCCTAAAGCCTTACATAATGGATTTAAACCAAATTCCTTTTCCGTTGTTTTCGCTGATCGAATCAACTTTTCCCATTCAGGAGTAGAATCTAGGTCATCATCATGGAAGGACAATATTCCTTTTGTATATACATTTGCCAATGGGTCATTGCTGTTCATAGAATAGGCATTTCCTAAGAAGGAATTCAGTATTTCTTTGATCTCCTTGTGAAGCAATGTGTCAGACATGTTTTTGGATAAGATAAAAAAATCCCGGCATCATCAGAAACCGGGATCGAAATATAGTGAATGTTAATTACAAACCAAAAGCTTCTTTTACTTTATCGACGTAATCTAATTTTTCCCAAGTGAATAATTCAACTTCTTTCGTTAGAATCGTTCCATCTGGCGCTCTAAAACTTTTTGTTACGACTTCATTTTTTCGTCCCATATGACCATATGCAGCAGTTTCTTGATAGATAGGATTCCGTAATTTCAATCGTTGCTCGATGAAGTAAGGGCGCATGTCAAAAATTTCAGAAACTTTATTTGCAATATCTCCATCGCTTAACCCTACTTTTGAAGTTCCATAGGTGTTAACATATAAACCACAAGGTTGTGCAACCCCAATGGCATAAGATACTTGAACTAAAACTTCATCACATAATCCCGCGGCTACTAAATTTTTTGCAATATGTCTTGTGGCATAAGCAGCTGATCGATCTACTTTGGAAGGGTCTTTTCCGGAAAATGCGCCACCACCATGAGCTCCTTTTCCACCATACGTGTCAACGATAATTTTTCTACCAGTCAAACCAGTATCTCCGTGAGGACCACCAATCACAAATTTTCCAGTAGGATTAATATGATACTGAATTTTGTCATTGAAGAGTGCTTGTAATTCAGGTTTCAATTTCGCTTTTACACGTGGAATTACGATTTCAATGATGTCTTGTTTAATTTTAGCTAACATTACTGCTTCAGCATCAAAATCATCATGTTGTGTTGAAACAACAATTGTATCTATTCTCTGCGGAACATTATCATCTGAATATTCAATGGTTACCTGAGATTTTGCATCAGGACGTAAATAAGGAATTAATCCTGGTTCGTTATTGCGAATGTAAGATAGTTCTTGTAAAATTTTGTGAGCTAAATCTAAAGCTAAGGGCATATAGTTATCCGTCTCACGAGTAGCATAACCAAACATCATCCCTTGGTCACCTGCGCCTTGCTCTTCCGGATTCGTTTTTTCAACCCCTTGATTGATATCTGATGATTGCTCATGCAAGGCTGAAAAAATCCCACAAGAATTGGCGTCAAACATATATTCTGACTTGGTGTAACCAATTTGTCTAATGGTTTCACGCGCAATTGATTGAACGTCTAGGTATGCATTTGTTTTAATTTCACCAGCCAAAACTACTTGTCCGGTTGTAACTAGAGTTTCGCATGCAACCTTGGAGGTTGGGTCAAAAGCCATAAAATGGTCAATCAATGCATCTGAAATCTGATCAGATACTTTGTCTGGGTGTCCTTCTGATACGGACTCAGATGTAAATAAATAAGGCATCTTAATATTAAATTTAGGTAGACAAAGGTAATAAATCTATACTGAATGCGAAAGTGTTCAAAGAAATTTCTGCAATATTCAAAAAATGAATAATTTTAAACTGAAATTTGTGGTATGAAATGGGTAAAGAAAATAGTAGTATTTCCAATAGTGGCCTTGGTGAAAGTATATCAGCTTTTTATTTCGCCACTTTTCCCGTCCGTTTGTAGATTCCACCCGACTTGCTCCCATTACATGATTGAGAGTTTAAACGTTTGGGGCCCAATTAAAGGATTATATCTAGGGATAAGAAGAATCATGCGTTGCCATCCTTGGGGAGGACATGGACATGATCCCGTTCCGCCTAAAAATAAAAAAACCACTTGAAATTCAAGCGGTTTAAATATTAAATCAAATCGAATTAAGCCTCAGTTACTTCTAACGATTTAACAGAAACAAATGAACGATTATCTTTTCGTTTTCTGAATTCTACAACTCCGTCAACTAATGCAAACAATGTATGGTCTTTTCCAATTCCTACATTATTTCCAGGGTGATGTGTTGTTCCACGTTGACGAACAATTATATTTCCTGCAATTGCAGCTTGTCCACCAAAAATTTTAACTCCCAAGCGTTTGCTATGCGATTCGCGACCATTCTTGGAACTACCGACTCCTTTCTTATGTGCCATGGTTCAAACTTTTTAACTTAATTTACTTTAATGTCTTTAATCGTGATACTGGTAAAAGATTGACGGTGTCCGTTTTTCTTTTTGTACCCTTTTCTACGTTTTTTCTTGAAAACAATCACCTTGTCTCCTTTTACGTGATCATTCACTTCTACAGAAACCACTGCTCCTGCTATAGCTGGGGCGCCAACCTGAATTTTGCCATCATTGTCTATCAACAAAACGCGCTCAAAATCTAGTTTTGCTCCACTTTCTGCTGCTAAACGATGTACAAAAATCTTTTGATCTTTTTGCACTTTAAATTGCTGCCCTGCTATCTCTACAATTGCGTACATATAGCTTAATTTTTATTTAATAATCCCAAATTGGGGATGCAAAGATATAATAAAATCTTTAAATACCAACTATTGGAAGAGAAACTTTACAGTCTTTTGAGTATCTTCATTTCGGATGTAATACGTATTAGATTTCATTAAGGGTAAGGCTAATAAATCGATTGTTCGTTTGGGTTCAATGGACTTAAGTTGCGCTATTTTATTACCTGAAAGATCTAAGAAAATTAAATTATTAAATGCCCAAGGTAGTGTTAACTCATGATTTGACGGATTGGGAAATACCAATGCCGGCTCCTCTTCCTTAGATTGAATGAGGGATTGAGAATTTTCAAAATAGGATTGGAAATTAAATGAAAAAAGTTTGGGTAGGATGGTAATGATACTTGAGGAAATTTTCTCTGAACTTATAAAACCGTTGGTGCTGTTATTAAAAGTAATTCCTTCAGTTTGCGAAACAGTCAACATATTACCGATTTCAATTCTTCGTTTATTTCCTGAAAAAAAGTCGTTCGTTGGGAAGTCAAACAGTAAATAAACAAAACTGGTGTAAAAATTTGACCCATTGTTTTTATATCCTAGTAGCAACAATCTTCCTGTTGTGCTGTCAATGGTTGCATCCGTAATGAGCCCATCCACCCACATACTATCTCTTAAAATGGCTTCAACCGTGTCCACTGAGTTGATGGGTAAAACATAATGTTTGGTATAAAGGTTTTGCCATCCTTTGGTGAATAAATGCAGCGAATCTTGATAGTAAACAAACGCTTCACAATCGAAATTATGAGTATTACTGCTATTCGAAAATGAATTTTGATCGGGATAGGTGAACCAAAACTTACTCATGCCAACGGTATCATTTCCAATTAATTGGTTTTTGGAAATTCGATAAATGCATAAATTTTGTCGATTCCCTCCATTATTTCCAAAATCCCCTAAAAAAATAGTAGAATCATTTTGACTTATGGCTTCCCAATCGATATTTTGTGATTCGGAAACGTTTATCGAACGCACAATAGTTCCTTGAGTATCTAATTCTTGTAAATCAGTTGAATTGCCCCCATCATTGATGCTGTATAAATGACCATTATGAAATATCAACCCTGAATTCTCTTGTAATTCATCAGGGAAGTCAGTGACAAGTTGAAGGCTGTAATTGGTTGTGGAGTAGATGCATGAACCATCATTCCAGATTGCATTTGGGTTATAATTTTGAGCTTGTGGATCAATGCACCCGTTTTGTCCCAAACTGAAATGAGTGAAAAATAGAAAAAGAATAAGGAAAGAACCAAAAATTAATTTCATGAACAACTAATTGTATTTTTTTACTAAATTCGTTTCAAAATTAGAAAATATGAACAAAATTGGATTATTTATTTTAGTAATTGGCTTAGGAGCTGGTTTCTCTTCATGTAAAAAGAAAGGTTGTACAGATGCTACAGCAACAAATTTTAATAGCAAAGCAAAAAAAGATGACGGAAGTTGTTTATACAAACCAATGATCACTATCATCGGAGCTGCTGATACCACTATTAGCGTAGGGTCAACGTATGCAGATTTGGGAGCTACAGCTGTTAACAAAGATGGAAGCTCAGTTAATGTAGTAACTACAGGTCAAGTTGTAACAACATCAACTGGCGTAAATTACGTAAATTATTCAGCAACAAACCCGAACGGAACATCTACTGCAAAACGTACTGTAAATGTAGTGATAGGACAAGATAACTGGACCGTGGCTTGGGATGTGACTAGCAATTGTGGTGCAACATCATTTCCTTTAGCAGGTGCGCCAACGATTTCTGCAGGAGCAACCGCAAATGATTTAGTTATTGACGGAATGTTTACTTTGGTAGGTGGTACAGCCACTGCTACAGTGAATGGCGCAACCATTACGGTTCCACAACAAACGATCAATATCACAGCAGGCGATATCAATTTTTCAGGTGTTGGGACAATGAATGCTCAAGGCAATATACTTACAATTACCTACACATATGAAAATACAACTCCAATTATTGGAGGTTCTGGTACATGTGTAGCAACCTATGTAAAACAATAATAGAATATCAAAATATATTTTGGGGCGGACTTAGGTTCGCCTTTTTTGTTTTTAGTAAATTTGTAACCGCGCACTATTAATGTAAAACTATGGATATTTTAAAATCGCTACATATTATTTTCATGGTAAGTTGGTTTGCTGGCTTATTTTACATAGTTCGTTTATTTATTTATCATGTAGAAGCTCAAGAAAAGGAAGGTCAGGTGCGTTCAATTTTATCTAATCAGTTTGAGATTATGGAGAAAAAACTATGGTGGATTATTACTACTCCCGCTATGGTTTTAACGGTTGTGTTTGGAGTTTGGATGCTTGTCTTGAATTGGGATTACTACAAACAAGCGCCATGGATGCATATCAAGCTAACGTTTGTCGTGTTTTTACTGATCTATCATTTCATTTGTCAAAAAATCATGTTTCAGTTTCATCAAAATAAATTTAATTGGACATCTATGAAGTTGAGGTTGTGGAATGAGGTTGCCACCTTATTTTTGGTAAGTATTGTATTTATAGTTGTTTTAAAAGATTCTTTTACTTGGATAAAGGGAGTCCTCGGTTTTTTTGGAGTAGCCATACTTTTGATGATAGGTATTCAGTGGTACAAAAGATTGCGAAAATCGAATTAACAATCTTTCGTTTGCATTAAAATTGTGTTTTTTGTTTCCTTTCAAGTAAAGCTGCTACTTTTGCACAAAATGTTCCAATGAAATACAATATTATTCTTTTTAGTGCCGCGCTTGCACTTTCTGCCTGTCAAACAGAATCTACTCAATCCGCTTCTATTGAACCGAAAAATGTAACAGAAAACACCTCAGACAATAAAATTTCTGCTGAATCATCAAATGTAGAATTAAATGCCATTGCTTCTTTTTTGGGTGGTAATCAACCAAAATCTGCTGGTTATTATTCAACAGCATTTGCCAACTTAGAATGGAAAAACCATCAATCCTTGCTCAATACTGCTTGGTCTAAAGCTCTAGTAGAGAAAGTGGTTCCAATGCGCGATTGGTCCAAAACTGAAAAAATTGAGAGAAAATCACAGACACTCTTTTATCCTTTTAGCGGCGCAGATTTTCTCCATGTATATTCAGCTCATTCGGACTATACTTCCTATTATTTATTTGGGTTAGAGCCTGCAGGTGAAATTCCTAAAAAAGAGAATATTCTTAATCCTGCTTTAACAAGTAACGTGTTGAGTACGATATATAAATCAGTGGACGAAAACATGAGTCAAAGTTTTTTTCACACGAAATATATGGCGGTTGAATTTAATAACCCAGTTTTAAAAGGGACTATTCCTGTTTTTATGTTTTTCATGAATCGAATGGGAGTTGAGTTGACGAGTATCAAGCCAATCTCGTTTAATGATAAAGGAGAAATTGTTGATGCAAAGGATTTTTCAAAAGGGGTTCGAATTGGTTTTATAGATGGTGGAAAAAATAAAGAGTTGTATTATTTTTCTGGCGATATTTCGGATACTGGATTGAAAGCTACAACTGGATTAAAAAACATGATCAATTCAATTTCAAAAGACGCTACAACCATGATGAAATCAGCTTCCTATTTATGTCATTTGCCTGATTTTTCAGGCGTAAGGGATATGATTTTAGCTAATTCCTTTACGATTATGCAAGATGATACGGGAATACCGTTCCGTTTTTATAATCAAAACAAATGGAAAATCCAACATTATGGTATTTATACACAACCCATTCCGCTTTTTGCTTCGCGTGGACAAGCTGATTTAAGAGCTGCTGTTGTGGGGAAAGAAAAACCAATTAAGTTTCGATATGGATATAACAATCCACCAAATTTGATGGTAGCTACAAAAAAGTAAAACCGTAACCTTTTTATTGACATTCGTTTCGGGAGAAGTTTACTTTTAATCCCAAGCAATATGAAACGAATTATCCTTGTGGGAATACTATTCTCATGCCTAGCTTTTGCTTCTCGGAAGATATCTAACAATTTAGATTCACAAGAAATTAGCGATCTTAAAATAAATTGGTCAGCCCCAATTGGAAATGTCTCCTTTCGCACTAATATTGATTTTTTAGACGGTAATTTAATCATTGGATCCAACGGTGGGAATTACATGGATTATTTCATTGATAAAGGAAATGGAGTGTATATCCTTGATCCCAAAACCGGAAAAACTCAATTAAATTTTGCCAATGAGAGCTTTGGTGATATGGATGTAAATGGTGTTCTTGTGTACAAGGATCGGATTTATTTTGGAAATGATAATGATGAGATTATCTGCTCCGATCAAAAGGGTAAAATAATCTTTCGTCAGGATGCTTCGGGGGATATAGAACATCGACCAATTCTAATCCAATCCGGAACTAAAACTCAACTTGTTTTTGCCATGGAAACTGGCGAAGTTAGATCAATAGATCCTGAAAGTGGGAATATCAACTGGACGTATTATCATCCAAATTTCCAAGGCCAAAAAGTTGGAGACAATCGAACAATGTTTAAATTAAAGATGCACTTTTATTCAGGTGACAAGTTCTTTCTTGAGCCAGTATTGCGAGACTTGAACAATGATAAAGTACAAGATTTAATATATATCGCTGAAGAAATAGATGTCTTTGCAATAGATGGAAAGACGGGCAAATTAATCACTTCGATTTTAAATGAATACCCCGATCAAGATTATGGTACATTTCATTGTACTCTTTCACACAGTAGTCCAGCGATTATAGAATCGGACAATCAACTTTATATAGCGCTTCCTTTTCAATGTAATTTCGAAGAAGATTTTGACAGCAAAAAAACAATTAATCAGTTACGGATATTTAACCTTAATGGCA
>CAMBBW010000069.1 GCA_945863425.1 Lishizhenia tianjinensis | reverse complement strand
ACTTTCCAAAACAACTTGTTTATTTTCAAAAGTGATTACATCGTTTTCCTCAGTAAATGTAATTGCTTTTTCTTTTAAAATAGTTGAATTGAAATTCGGAGTTAAGTCACATAGAATCAGTTGTTTTTGAATTTTAATTGTGCTAGTGTGTAGTCTCATTTTCGTTCGTTTTTACCTTAAGTTAGTGAAAAAGGAGATTTATTATAATGGAAAAGAATAAAAAATTGCGTCAACCCAACTAAATTTGAGAATTAATGCTGTTTTTGATTAATTCTAATTCCATCTTTCTATTTTTTATAACCCACTTGTTTTCGAGTAATCTGCTGCTTAATTTGCTTATCTTTTTGCATAAGGTAGGTGAGTACTTGTTCAATGTCATCAAACTTTTGATTGTGAAGTTTCTCAAGTTCAATAAGTTTTTCTGATAGTTCTTGGTAGGTCAAAGCAAATTGGCGCATCATTACGAATGCTCGCATGATGGAGATGTTCATATCTATTGCAATGTCTGAATTTAATAGCCCGCTCAGCATTGCTACTCCTTGCTCTGTAAAAGCAAAGGGTAAATATCTTATCCCTCCGGCATTTTTTGAGGTGCTAAATTTGCACCTCAAGTTATTCCATTCTTCAAATGTTAACTCAAACATAAAATCAGAAGGGAATCTTTTGAGATTATTTCTGACTGTTCGTTTTAAATATTTTGTTTCTACTTGATACATTTTAGCCAATTCAAAATCGAGAATGACCTTCTTTCCTCTGATTTCTAGAATACTGTTTTTGATTTGTTCTATTTCCATCGTTCTATTTTTCATATGAATACACGAAAAAATAATCAATAAAAAGATTATAAAATAATCAAAAAATAGTGAATTTTGATTCACCTCATTTTACCGAGATCAGATTGAATTAATCCGGTTAGCTGATTTCCTCCATGTAATTGAGGTCCTTACCAAAGGTTTCTTTCAATTGAGAAATACTGTATAAGGCAAGTGAAATAAAGATAATCCCTACAATGGCCGCTGAAATTCCATCCGATAAATTAGCAGAAACTAAAAAAGCGAAAAACATCACTACTAGATTCACCGATCCCCTCACAAAATTTGGAATGGTATTCGCCGCTGTAGATCGGATATTTGTGCCAAACTGTTCGGCAGCAATCGTTACAAAAATCGCCCAATAACCAGTCCCAGTACCCAATAAGAAACACATCAAATAGTAGGCATTGAGTGATATTCCATGCATGAAAAACAAAAAGATCGCGGTTAATGTGAGTGTAAAAAGTAAATAGAGATAAACCACACGTTTTCTACTACGCAACACTTGGCTGAGAATTCCAGAGATTAAATCACCAAAAGATAAACCAATATAGGCATACATTACAGCCGTACCATTCACCACACCTTGAACACCCAACCAAGGACCAAAGTTGTCTTTGGAATTCATAATCAACAAGCCAATGATGTACCAAATGGGGATTCCAATAAGTATGCAATGCACGTATTTAATGAAATTTGTTCTATTGCCAAAAATCAATCGTAAGTCCCCTTTTTTTATTCCACTTTCGTGTTTAATGGATTGAAAAAAATGAGATTCTATCGTTCCTACTCGCATCAATAAAAGAACTAATCCCATTAAACCACCCACAATATAGGCTACTTGCCAATTGGCATAAACCTGGCCACTAATGTCTGTTAAAACACTGCCAATTGCTTTTCCTTTAGCTCCCACCAATGACGCCACCACTGCACCTAAGGCGCCAAATGTAACGATGACCATGGTGCCATAACCGCGTTTTTCTTTTGACATCATTTCTGACACCAAGGTGATTCCTGCACCCAATTCACCTGCAAGACCTATTCCTGCAATTACGCGCACGAATGCGTAGGTCGGGACATCTGTTACAAAAGCATTGGCGAGATTGGCAACGGAATAGAGTAGGATGGATCCAAAGAGTACTTTCAGTCGGCCTTTTTTATCGCCCAAAATCCCCCATAATAATCCACCGAGTAACATTCCAAGCATTTGCATGTTGAATAAGAATTTCCCGGTATTTGCTTTGGCAATTGCATCTGCGCCCACCATAATTTGATCAAGGCTTTCAGACTTCACAACGCCAAAAAGCACGAGGTCATAGATATCTACAAAATAACCTAAGGCAGCAACAACAATGATTAAGGAAATCTGCTTCGTTGAATTTGTTTTCATTGAACGAATATAATCAAAAAACAAGGATGCAATTCAAAGATTTTACGAGAATTTCGATTTAAATGGAGTAATGTGTTTTGAAATATTGTACCTTCGATAACAGAATGAATACACCAAAAATATGGTTCAGCCTCTATGATTTTTCCTTTGATTACAAAGGATTAGAACCTAGTTTTATTGATGATTCCTTTGCGTGGTCTATTGAATTTGAAGTCAATTGGCAATTGGTTTTGGTTGAGCTAAATCAGTATTTAAAAAATAACCAACCGGAAGCGTATTTCAATACTTCTATGGTTAATGCAGAGAATAGTTGGAAAACTATTTCAATAAAATGGTGGGATATCGAATTTAGAAAAAGACAGTGTTTTTTTCCTAAAACCATGGAAATTGTTCGGAAATATCCTGAAATCATTTCGCTTTCATTTAATCAATTGGAACCGAATGGAAAAATTTTGCCCCACTGTGGAGATACGAATGCCATTTATCGATGCCATTTGGGTTTAGAGGTTCCAGCCAGTCTTCCAATCACCGGTTTTCGTGTGAGAGAAGAAACCCGTTCTTGGTCAAATGGTAAGTGGTTGATTTTTATGGATGCATACAACCACGAGGCTTTTAATCTTTCGGACCAAAAGCGAATCATAATGGTTGTTGACATATTGCGCCCAGAGTTTCAATCACATAAACGAAAAGTGATAAGTGTTGTCCTGACTTCTTTGTTTCTGCAAAAGCGAGCAGAGCAATTGAAATTCCTATATAAAATACCGCATGGAATGATACGTTTTGTGGCTTTTCCGCTAAGGCCATTGGCTTATTTAGGGATGAAAATGGTTAACTTGTTTAAGGTTTACTAAGGGTTTTGAGGTATTTGAGATCATTTAAACATCAATTTTTTTTGTTCGCCATTTTTTTACGCTCAACTTTAACCAAAGTGGAATATGGTAATAGAATTGAAGCAAATACCTGCGGTAACAGAGAGCTAAAAACTGAAAATACACTTGTTTAAAAGAAGCTTTTCTGGTTCTTGTATCACTCAATGAATAACCTAATTTTTGAAGATTTACTCCGCAAATTTGTTCAATTTGGCTGAGTAATCGTGTGTCTAATCTAGATTTATATTGCCCAATTTTATTCGTATTCGGTTTCTGAGAGAGTCCGCTGTGAAAATCTCGTAAATGTTCAATAAATAAAGGGGAAACATCTCCTTTTTTTGCTTCTAAAAATGCGTCGTATACCCCCTCGGTTTCCATCATTTTTGAATTAAAAGTGCAATTCATCCAATCGCAAATTTCACGCAAAGCACCTTCGGTTTCCATCATGAAATTTTCATAGCTTACAATTCGAAAATCACTTTTTGGCAGCTGTTCAATGTTCCTATACGTATTGTTCCAGAGTGAAGCAAGGAAAAAAGGGTGTTGATTCCAATTAAGATTTCGGTCTTTTTTGGATACAATATTGTCACGAACATCCCTTGTTAATACCACGTACTTTGCATGAGGGAAAATTTGTTTCAATAATTTGAGGTGAAAAAAATACTTAATTTGTTTATCTACAATGCATGTAACCTGTGATTTGTCTTTTACATCTAAAAAATGCAAATAAGTAAGTTTAATGATTCGCTTAAAAGTTAGAATGTCCTGGTGTTCCAAAAGGTTGGATAGAAAAACAGTTCGTTTGCTGAAATAGAGATCGGTATTTTTTTCGGCTAGTAAAAAAAAAGCGTCAACATAGTTGTGAATATCAGTAATTGACCACTTGGTTTTATTTCGGTATTTTTTCCATAAATACAGTGCAAATGGTTCTTCGCTCGGACAAAGAATTTGCGGGTTCAAATTAAGCATCAAACTAAGCAAGGAGCTACCGGTTCTTTCCGTACAAAGCACAAAATGAATCGGTATTGAATCTATTTTTTCTGCTGTGAATTTCATTATGCCTTTTTACGTTTGAGCTCAATGTTAGCAACGTATTTTTCAAAACGATTGACTTTGTATGAGATCGGTAAATAATAAAACAATGCGTCTTTTATGAAATTTACCCGAATTTTTAAATTCAAGGGCAGGTGTTTCAGTCGAATCAAGTAGTTCTTTATTTTTTTTTGATTTGATTGAGAAGTATAATCAAAAATAGTCCCGATTTCGTTGCAAAAAGCTTCTGAAATTTCAATTTCCGTTTCGGTTAATCCGGTTTTCCATTTATCAATTCGGCTCGTGAAAATGGGTTGGGATAAATCTTCGTATTTTTTGCGTGCACGCTCAGATTGCTCAATTGCGATATCATTTTTATAGTGTTCATACCCCCTTCGTTCTAGTTGCCTTAATTCTTCCGAAAAAATGGGAGTTACACCAAAAAAATCGAATACTTGTTGCAAAATGGCATCAGATTCATGAACCAAATCTTCATAGCGAACAACAAGTACTTGTTCTGGAAATTTCTTTTTCCATCGAAGAGCCTTTCTGGTAAAATAGGCCCAACGAATTGCATTAAAGGCAGCACGAGGAGACAATAAATGAATACTTTCTTTACGGGATAAAATATTTGCTCGGTAATCACGAATCATTAAAACGTATTTCGCTGATGGATTAATGGATGCTAATTCTGATAAAAAGAGCGTGTTTACTGGATTTTTGTCGATAATAATGGGTTTTTCTTTCTTAGGTAGAACAGCATGCTGAAATGAGGAATAGATCTCGTTGCACAATTCCAAATACGTCCCATTAAATCCATTTGTAATGATTTCTTTAGGAAGTAAATATTCAAAACCCACATAGGGTTGTAGTTTACTAAAGGCCTTATTAAATCGATGTATTAGTTGAATATCTTGAGGCGAAAATGAATTTTTCTTCGCAAAAGCATGAGCAAAAAACACGCTGAAATAATTTTCAGGAGGGGCGTGAAGTTCCGGATGTGAACCAAGCAATGACATGAGCAAGGATGTTCCAGATCGACCAATTCCAATGATATAGTTTATTTGAGTCATGATGAAAATCCTTTTTCTTTGTTATATAAGGATCGTTTTACTACGTTTAAGTAATGGTGAATCTTCAACGAACGCAATGCAAAGAATAGTTTAACCCGCAATCGCACTGGAAACGTAATAAGTAAAAAAAAGAATCTTCGAGTTGCATGAAAGTGATGCGTAGATTCATATCCATATTGAATCCCCAAATGTTTGGAAAGTAGCTCAGTTTGCTGAATTTCATGGGGGGTTAATCCCTTTTTCCAACTATCAATTGATCCTGCGTGAATTGGTTTTGTGAGATCTTCAATCTTTTTCAGGATACGGGGATCGGGGTTTGCTGTTTTTTTATACTCGTTTACGGTATCTTTAATGTGTTCTGTATAGTCAAAGCAATTTGAATCGAACGAAAAATCTAGAAAATGTGCTAGTTTTTTAAGTTGATTTTCAGGTTCCATGACAAAGTCTTCATACCGTAAAATGTAGAGTCGATCTCCTAATTCTTGCTTCAATAAATTGATTTTCCGTAGGTAACAGTTCCAAACTTCAGCAAAGAAAACTACCGATTTTTTCTCTTTAAATTGATGCTGACTTTTCATATTGGAAGCGACAAATCCTCTGTAATCACGAATACTCACACAAAATTTAGCGTCTGGGTAAAGTTGTAGTAATTCCTTTACGTAAAAGGTGTACAAATTATTTTTATCAATAATGACCGTTGTTTCAGAGGCCGATTTTTGGTGAAGCGATAAATGAACTTGTTTTGCGAAATCGGGGTAGTTCGCTAGTTGAAGAGAACTCAAATCTTTTTCAAGGAGTTCAATGTCGAATTGATTTAGTGGATTAGAAACACTTTTTTTTACGGCTGAAAAAAAATCTACAACAGGTTGCAAATCAATCAATTTTGTAGAGGAAAGTTTAACTCGATCTTTTAAAAAAAGGACATGCTTTACTTCAGGAGTTGCAATTACCCCCTTTGTATGATTCAATAACATCATGAGTAAAGTTGTTCCACTTCTTCCAGGTCCAATAATGAAATGAATGGGTGGATACTCTTTTTGATCAGTCGCAATTTGTTTCATCGCTTTTGCGGAACTGGAATTTCACCTGATTTTATCCGTTGAACGTAGTTCTTGAGATTTTTCAATTCTCTTTCTAATGCTTGTATGCGCTCAACATCTGCAGCTGTTTTATTTTTTTTGGTAGATAAATCCGCTTTTTCGCGACTCAATTCCATTAATCCTTTTTTGAAATTCTCTTTGGCCAAATCCACATCTCCGGTCGAGAAATAAGCATTAGCCATTTGAACGTATTGTGGTCCAAAATATCCTTTGGGATAGGCTTTCATGAATTTTTTCTGAGAATCAATTAATAAGGAATAATCCTCTAGTAACATCGCAAATTGATTGACAGAATTATAATAGGATTCTAACTGAGGTTTAATTAAATAGGTTTTATTGTAGAAGATTTTGGCAGAATCAAGATACATTTTTTTGAGGGTGAATAACTCATTTTGCAATTGTTCATCCGAAAGCGAGGAAGCTGTTTTTAGCTCTTTAATCACTTCTATCCGAAACGAATTCAACATGCTTAAATTGGGTTTTGTCTTTGATTGAAAGGCTCTGTTTAATTCAGTATTAATGGATTGTGCGAAATTATACCCTTGTAATTTACTATCTAAAGATTCTAGGTTGGTACTTAATTCGATTAGATTGGACAATGACGCCTCATTGAACGCAATTTGAAGTTGTTTGATCGCGGAAACCTGAAATTGATTTATGATTGTTAGCGTTTTATATAACTTTTGCTTTCTGAAATAAGAATCAACAGTTGGGGTGATTATTTTTCTTTCAGTGTTAACTGGTAAAAGCTTCAACATGGAATGATAGGATTCGGCTAGTTTAGCATACGAATTACCAATATTGAGCGTCCCCTCAAAATATTTTTTATTGAACGAAACGGATTTTTGGAAGGATGAAATTGCTTCCAAATAATCGTATTTAAAGGAATAATTTAATACTCCTATGTTATTCAAACTTGATTCATATTTTGGATAAACGGTTAAGGATCGTTTGTAAAAAAGGATTGAAGAATCTACTTTCTGCATCATCTCCTGAAATGTCCCATTTCCGTTTTGCTGAATGGAATATACCCCTTCTTGATATTCTGTTCCCAATAAAGAATTCACTTTTGCGGAGGACTTCATGTTTTCTGAATCCGCCAAATACAACGATAATTTGGACTTCCAATCTTTATTGCGTTGAATAGAAAAAATGAAAAAAGGAATGGCTAAAAGCACGATTGGAATTGCCAGTTTTGTAGTCCAGGATCGTTCATGCAGATCAATCGCATAAAATTGAAATACACCCCAAACCACCAAAATACACAATCCAAATGAGGCGGTAAAAGCAAAACGTTCAGCCACAATCCCTACCATAGGATTTATTAAATTAGCTGCTCCACCAATAGCTAACAAAAAGAATAAAACCCCAAAAGCGAGAAGTGATTTTTTAAATAATCCGCGAAAGGCAAAAAACAACCCGATTATTAATATGATTAGCCCGAAAATAAACTGCCATCCTGTGAATCCAACGAGCGGGATGGAATTATACCCGTAATAAAAATTCAATGGGTAAGGAAAAATGAACTTTTGAATATAAAATAAGTTTGATGTAAAATACATAGGGATCCGTTCCCAAAATCCAAGTTCAAATAAAGGATTTTCTATGTAGCTAAAAAAACGCGTTTTATCCTTTTCTAATAAACCAGATTTCATGAATTTCATGGAATATTGCGCAACGAATAGAACAAGGAATACGACAGCTGTTTTTTTCCAGTCCAATTTTCTGAAAAACCAAAGCATTAAAGGGATGAGAACAACAAACGGAAGATTTGATTTTTTGGAAAGCAACGATAATATGAGTAAAATGGAAGCATGGATGAGATAAAGCCATTTTTGTTTGTCGATATATTTAAAGGTGTAAATTGCCGATAGAGTTGCAAATATCAAACTGAGTATCTCATCTCTATTTTTTAAATTATTCACAACTTCAGAATGCAGTGGATGAATCAAAAATAGACAAACTACTAGGCCTGAAAAAAGAGAGGCCTGTTGTTGAAACAATACTTGTAACAGTTGAAAAAGTAATATTCCGCAAACGGCATACAAGGCAATATTGATGAAGTGTGAAATATGCACACGAATGGTTGATTCTCCAAAAACTGATTTTTCAATGGCATAAGAAAGCGTAACAATAGGACGATATTCATAATTCTGTTTTCCATCGATCGCATAATTTGATGTGAAAATCGATTTGATTCCAGCAATTCCTTTCTCTACGTTTTGATGTACTTTTCTGTCTGTTGTAGTAACTAATTCGTCGTCTAATGAATAACCGTTAGAGATTGAATTCCCGTAAAACAGAAAGCAGATTAACACGAATAAAATATACCAAGATTTTGGTTGCATGATATGTTTTATTCTTGCTGCGGGAACCTCTTTTTTTGCCATAAGCATTGTTTCGATTCGAATATACTGAAAACAATTGAAAAGCTAGTACATTGAAGGTCTAATCAAAAAAAAAGAGCTTCATTGGAAGCTCTTTAAAAGAATTGTTTTTTGAATTTAATCACGACTGCCTAAGATGCGCAACAAGGATAAAAACAAGTTAATGAAAAGGATATACAATTGTAATCCTCCAATCAAAGATAATTTATTTCTTTCTTCTTCAGTCAAATCTGGTGATTGAGCCACTGCCTTCAATTGTTGCATTTGATATGCCGTTAAACCAGTGAAAACAAATACACCAATAACAGAAATGAAAAATCCAAAGGCGTCACTTTGCATAAACATATTTACAATTCCTGCGATAAACATTCCAATAAATACCATGTACAACAAACTTCCAAATTTGGTTAAATCTGTTTTTGTGGTGTACCCCAAAACAGCCATTCCTGCAAAAGCACCTGCAGAAACGAAGAAAGTCATCGCGATTGCACTAATTTCGTAGATTAAGAAAATGGTTGAAAGGCTAAATCCCATTAATGCCGCGTATGCAATAAATAGAATAAGCAAGAAATTCATAGACAGGCGATTGTAAGCCATTTGTATCAGTAAACCTAAGCCAACCGGTGCAAAAACTACTACATAAAATAGGCCAGAAAGCCCTGATTTGTCGGCATTCATGAAATATTCATTAATAAACTCCTTGTTACCTGCCATATATGCTATCAAGCCTGAAATTGCCAAGGCTCCAAACATGTAGGAGTAAACATTTCTAAAGAATGTACGCGTCGCTTCTTGCGTGTATGATTCTTGATTTAGATAATTGCTCATAATTAATTATTTTTTGTTTGTACTAAGTTAATAAATTCTTTTCTAGTTGCATCATTACTTAAAAATAATCCAGTAAACGCACTCGTTGTTGTTTTGGAGTTTTGTTTTTGCACTCCACGCATTTGCATACACATGTGCGCGCATTCAATTACTACAGCAACACCTTTTGGGTTTAGAGTACGTTGGACACAATCTCGGATTTCAATGGTCAATCTTTCTTGAACTTGTAATCTTCTTGAGTAGGCATCCACCACTCGCGGTATTTTACTCAAGCCAACAATTTTTCCATCAGGAATATAAGCGATATGTGCTTTCCCGAAAAATGGCAACATGTGGTGTTCGCACATGGAATATACCTCAATGTCTTTCACAATGACCATTTCTGAATATTCTTCATGAAAAATTGCTTGATTCATGATTTCATCGGGATTGATATGGTTTCCGCTTGTTAAAAACTGCATCGCTTTAGCAACACGTTGCGGGGTTTTTTCAAGTCCTTCTCGCGAAATATCCTCACCTAGGTTTTGAAGAACTTGTTCATAAAGTTCCGTTAGAATTAGTTTCTGTTTTTCGTTTGATGCATCCATTTTAGTAAGGTTCATTTCCTCCATAATATTCGACAAAGTTATTTTCAGTTTCAATCAATTTTATTTTCGCTAATTCGCCACCAGCTTCTCGAATTGGATTTTCAAGTATTTTCCAAATCTCGATAACTAAATTCTCAGTAGATGCTAAGACACCTTGCATAAATGGAACATCCAAATTTAAGTTTTTGTGATCCAGCGGTTCAATCACTAAGTCTTTCATGGTTCTACTTAATTGTTTCAAGTTGATGATAAATCCCGTATCAGGATTAGGAAGACCTTTGACTGTTACAAATAAAGTAAAATTATGCCCATGCCAATTTTTATTGCTGCATTTCCCAAATACTTCTTCGTTTTTTTCTATTGACCAATCTTCCCTCCACAATTTATGGGCGGCATTAAAAGTCTCTCTTCGTGTAATATAACAAACACTCACAATTATTCATTTACAAATTCACAATCCATTGTTCCATCTGAGTTTACTTTTTTCAACCGTACTTTTATAAATTGGTTTGCAAAGGTAGCGTCAAATGGGATTCTTATTTTCACATAGTTTTCAGTAAAACCATACATCCAACCTTCATCTTGTTCACTTTCAATTAGTGCAATACGGATATTTCCAAGATTTTGTTCATAAAACATACGCTTTTTCCGATCCGACAAGAGGTGAAGGATTTTACTTCTTTCTTTTCTTACATGCATCGGAACGGCATCTGCCATTTTTGTCGCTGTTGTATTTGCACGTTCTGAGTAGGTAAAAACATGTAAATAGGAAATATCAAGCTCTTTTAAAAAATGGACCGTTTCCATAAATTCTTCTTCTGTTTCACCCGGGAAACCAACAATAACATCCACACCAATGCAACAATTGGGTTCGATTTCTTTTATTTTAGCAACACGTTCAGCATACAATTCACGACCGTATTTTCTGCGCATTGCTTTGAGTAAATTATTACTACCTGATTGCAACGGAATATGGAAATGAGGCACAAAGCGTTGAGAGTCAGTTAAACAATAATCAATGATTTCGTTTGTAAGTAAATTCGGTTCAATGGATGAAATTCGAAAACGATCTATTCCTTCAACTTGATCCAATTGTTGGATTAATTGGTAGAAGTTTTCTTCATTTCCTTGTCCAAAGTCACCAATGTTAACACCAGTTAGGACCACCTCTTTAATTTCAGTTTGTGCAATTTTTTTTGCTTCATTCACCGTTTCTGAAATGGTTGCGTTTCGGCTTTTTCCGCGTGCTAATGGAATGGTGCAAAATGTACAAAAGTAATCACAACCATCTTGGACTTTTAAAAAAGAACGCGTTCTATCTCCATAAGAATAGGAAGGAATAAACTCCGTAGTTTTTTTGATAGAATCAAATTGAACAATCGATTTCTCGAGCTTAGCGCTTATTTTTTCGATGTGATCTAAGACGTTGAATTTTTCATTGGCACCTAAGACTAAGTCAACGCCAGGAATTTTTCCAATTTCTTCGGGTTTCAGTTGTGCATAACAACCCACAATGGCGATTAGTCCTTCTGGATTGATTTTCAATGCTCTGCGAACCAATTGTTTGCATTTTTTATCTGCGTTTTCTGTAACTGAACACGTATTAATGATAAAAATATCGGGATGTTCCTCAAAATCTACTTTTGCATATCCACCTTCTTCGAAAAGTCTTGAAAGGGTTGACGTTTCGGAGAAATTTAACTTGCAACCCAAGGTATAAAATGCAACTTTTTTAAATTGATTCATTCGACTGCAAAGGTAATTCTATTTCGGTAAAAAGTTTTATAACAAATTTAAAATCACTAATAATAATAGATAAATTCAATTTATTCTTAGTTTATTTTTACATTTGAGTAAATAATTAATACATTAATCATGAAAAAAATTAAAAAAACAGGTTCAATTTTTATTTTCGCCGCACTTCTATTAAATTCATGCGGCAATTCAGGAGAAGACAGTACCTCACAAGCCACAACAAGTAATGAAATATCTGATAAACAGAAGAGTGATGAAAAATCTGCTCAAAGTTTTTCGATCGATTTAAGTACTCCATCTAAAGCTATTGAATCATTTATCAGCTCTAGTCAAGAACAGAATGATGAAAAACTTAGTGAATGTTTTTCGGCAAATTGTGAAAGAGAATTTCAAATGATTGTAAAAAAAGAGATGAAAGAAAAAGACCTTAAAGAGTACAAAGAATTTTGTACAGGAGCAAAGGTTATTGAGGAGAAAATTGAAGGAAATGGCGCTACTGTTAAGGTTAAATTCTCAAGAAGAGATGAAGATATTAAACTTGAATTAGTTGATGGGAAATGGAAAATTGTTGCTTTCTAAACCAATTTCAACTTAAAAAATTGAATTAAAATTAATTAAAAGCTGTGATTTATGTCATAGCTTTTTTTATTTAATATACCATGTGTCTTTCTTTCTTTTCCTCAAAAATATCAGAAATTGTAATTAAAATTCCTGTTTCCTCCACATTACCAAAGTCTGGATTTACTGCCGTTCCAAATGTTTTCATAGTTGGAGATAAATGCATATAAATATTTACTAGTGGTGGAATGAATTCCCCATTTTCACGAACATACGTATTCAGCACTTTCATACCTTCTTTAAAATCCAATCCGTCCAATTGCTTATCAAAATTATCTTTGTCGTATTGCAGAATCAGTGGATTAAAGGGATGCATCAAATGTTCACGGTCCGGAAAATAATGATGCATGAAATGCAATAGGAAATCGCGACACTCGACATTATACGTTGGATACATGGTGACTTTACCAAAAAAATACTTTATTTCAGGATTCATTATGGTAATAGCACCTAGGCCATCCCAAATATTGTCCAACGCAAATAGTCCCTTTTTAGGATTGGTAGTTGCCTGAAAATTGGGTTGTATCCAACTTCTTCCAAGTTCAATAGTGTATGGAAGATAATCCCTTGTAAAGTGAG
>CAMBBW010000068.1 GCA_945863425.1 Lishizhenia tianjinensis | reverse complement strand
AGCACATGAATAATCGGAAGGTATACCTGGAGCAAAACGAATATCATATCCAAATAAGGCATTGTTTTCTCCATAAAGTGCATCTTGATAATCCGATTCAAAAATCATACGGCCACTATTCGGGGCAACAAAATTCAACCAAACTGATTCATTGACCACTGGATTATTTGCGGCAACATGATCATAATCGTAAGCATGATAATGAATTGGGTTGTTATCTGTATGGACAGCACCTGTTTCTGCATAATCATTTCCACCATCATAGGCACAACCGAAATTCAAGGTAACTGATGCAGTTCCATTGCTTGTGCTAATGACAGAAGTACCATAAGCTACAGACGGAGACTGACAAGGAATGTCCTCTGGATCAGCGCTTCCACCACCCAAATCGTTTATGCGAACCTCGACTATTCCTGCTGCGTTATCGTCACCTGTTAATTGAACATAATATGTTTCACCAGCAATTAATTTCTGATAACTAATACCTGGAAAAGGGTCGCAAGCATTTAACGATAATTGCGCTTCCGGGTCCAAACCAAGCAAATCAATTCCATCAGAAAACTCAATGTGTGAAAGATAATCAAATTTATTTTTTATCACTGCTGCCGTTAGGGGTTGTAATCCCGTTGTGCAAGAACTACCATCTGCAGCATGATAAATTTGAAAATAGGTTCCAATTTCTGTCGCTCCATTATCCGTTGAAATTTCAACTGAACCACTTGGTGGAGCAACGAATCTAAACCAAGCCGATGAACTATTTGCATTAACATCTCCCGCACGTGGCTCATTAATTTCTAAGGTATTACTCTGACACAATGCCACATTATAGGATGAATTTGTATTTAATAAAGTAGCATTACAAATATCATCTGGTAAAATGATTACAGTTGGCGCAAAATCAATTCTTTCCACGGACAAGGTGATAGTGTAAGTTTGTGTGGAAGGACATCCCGAGGATCCAGTCGCCGTGAAACTATAATTTACGATTCCCGTTGCACTCGGAACAGGCATAGAAACATTTTGTAGCCCCGTCTCACCATCGGTGGAGCCAATAATGGCATAATTCGTTACATCATCGTTTTCATAAGCCTCCCAAGCTAAATTTAATGATGTCGGAATATCCAAAGGACAAATATATTGCCTATCAAAAAACAAAGCATTAATCACATTGTTAAACGGACCGTTTGCATCATTTACGTAGGAGTAATTAAAATCATAAACTCCAAATAAAGCGGGATTATTATTCGTGTACCCTAGCGTATTGTCTGTAGCTTGATATTCCCAAACAAAATCACTATTTCCTAAGAATAGACCATCACAATCAACACTAGCGGAAGTTTGAATTGAAGTAACTCTCACTTTTATAGTTGCTTGAGAAAAAACAGGAATACTAATTAAGAAAAACGCAAAATAAATTGCAGACTTCAACCCAATGTAATTTTTTAGCATGGCAGTAGTTTTTTAAGGAACAAAAAAATTCCGCGCTAAATTACAATAAAATGGGAAAAATATAAAAAATGTTAATAACTATCTTGAATATCAACTACAATAACATCGCAGCGGGATTTTCCATATACTGTTTAAAGGTTTGTAGGAAAGAAGAGCCCATCGCACCATCAACTACTCTGTGGTCACAAGACAATGTAACTTTCATAACATTTCCAGGTACAACCTGACCATTTTTCACCACTGGAACTTCTTTAATTCCCCCAACAGCTAAAATACAACTGTCCGGTGGGTTAACGATAGCAGTAAAAGATTCAATACCAAACATTCCTAAATTGGATATAGTGAATGTATTTCCCTCCCAATCAGAAGGCTGTAATTTTTTCTCTTTTGCTTTTTTGGCGAATTCACGTACTTCAGCTGAAATCTGCATTAATCCTTTTGAATCTGCAAAACGAACAACAGGTACTAATAATCCATCCTCAACAGCAACAGCAACGCCTACGTGCACATGATCGTTTCTGCGAATGAAATCTCCCATCCATGCACTATTTACATTCGGATGTTTTTTTAAAGCTACGGCCACCGACTTAACAACCATATCATTGAACGAAACTTTTACACCCTCCATTGCATTCAATGAGGTGCGCGTTGCAATGGCATTATCCATGTCTATATCAAGTGTCAAATAGAAATGGGGAGCGGTAAACTTGCTTTCAGCCAACCTACGAGCAATTGTTTTACGCATCTGAGAAACAGGCTCATCCGTGAACGATTCCTGTCCAGGTATAGATGAAAATACAGGTCTATCAGCCGGTGTGTAAGGAGAATAATGATCAACATCTCTTTTTACAATTCTACCGTTTTCTCCTGTCCCAGCTATGGACTGAATGTCAACTCCTTTTTCCTCAGCAAGCTTTTTCGCTAAAGGAGAAGCAAAAATTCGATCTGTTGAATTGGCTACAACAGGTGCAGGAACTGAAACTGGTTTTTGAATAACTGGAGCCAAAACGGGTTCTGTTTTTGCAGGCTCAGGACTTGGAATAGAATCAGCTTTTTGGGCTGCAACTGGCGCAGCAGATAGAAAGGATGCAATATCTTCTCCTGGAGCTCCAATAATGGCTAAAATTGCGTTAACCTCAGCCGCTTTTCCAGTTTCAACACCAATGTGAAGTAAAGTACCATTATAAAATGATTCAAATTCCATGGTAGCTTTATCGGTTTCAATTTCAGCAAGGATTTCCCCTTCTTTTACTGTATCCCCTACTTTTTTATTCCAAGAAGCAACAACACCTTCAACCATTGTGTCACTCAACTTCGGCATGTAAACAATTTCTGCCATATCTTTTAATTATGCTAAATATTCTTTAATGTATGGATAGTCTGTTTGCGTATAGACGTCCTCGTAAATTTCATGAGCCTCAGGATAAGGCGAATTCTCCGCAAAAACCACAGATTCCTCCACTTCTTTTTTCACCCAAAGATCAATTTCTGTAATTTCTTTTTCAGACAACCATTTATTTTCCTGAACAATACGTAAACAATGTTCAATAGGATCTTGTTCAATCCATTCGTTCACCTCATCTTTACTTCGATATTTCTGAGGATCCGACATAGAATGTCCTTTATATCTGTAAGTTCTAATATCCAATAAAGTTGGGCCATCTCCTCTTCTTGCTCGCGCTGTTGCTTCTTCAATTGCCTCATGAACATCCTCCGGACGCATGCCATTCACAATACGTGATGGCATTTCGTATGAAGCGCCTATTTTTGATAAATCAGTAACATTGGTAGTTCTTTCAACAGAAGTTCCCATTGCATAATTATTGTTCTCAATAATATAGATTACTGGTAATTTCCAAATCATAGCCATATTGAATGTTTCATGAAGTGCGCCTTGCCTCACAGCTCCATCACCCATTGAAACAAAGGCTACATTATCTGTCCCGTTGTATTTTTCAGCAAAAGCGATTCCTGTTCCCATTGCAATTTGAGCTCCAACAATGCCATGACCGCCCATAAAATTCTTTTCTTTATCAAAAAAGTGCATAGATCCACCTTTTCCTTTAGAACAACCTGTAGTTCTACCGTACAATTCAGCCATTAAAACACGAGGATCTGTTCCAAATGCAATTGGATGGGCATGATCGCGGTAAGCTGTCATGTGTTTGTCTCCTGGACGACAAGCGCTTGCTGTTCCTGCCACAATGGCTTCTTGACCAATATATAAATGACAAAAACCACCGAATTTTTGTTGAATGTACAATTGACCAGTTTTTTCTTCGAAACGTCGAATTAATAACATGTCTTTATACCACTTTACGTAT
Organism: Lishizhenia tianjinensis; assembly: GCA_945863425.1. Taxonomy (GTDB): domain Bacteria; phylum Bacteroidota; class Bacteroidia; order Flavobacteriales_D; family Crocinitomicaceae; genus UBA952. The sequence continues at coordinate 9,320 of CAMBBW010000068.1, read as the reverse complement.
GTTTCTTTTGTGAATTTAGGTTTCACTGATACTGCTTTTTTCTTTGATTCAGAAGCTACTTTTCCTGCCATTTTACAAAAATTTAATTTGCGGTAACAAATATACTAATCAATTTGATTTTCTGTACATATTGTCCTCTTAACACTTAGAAAAAACAAACTGCTGGTTAAATTCACCAAGATTATAAATAACTACAAACTTAAAATACGTTTTGTTTCTGCTTGAATTCTATTTCTTAACTCATCGGACACAGGAACTAAAGGCAAGCGCATTGTTTCATTCATAATACCTTGAACAGCTAAAGACACCTTAACTCCACCTGGATTACCCTCTTCAAAAAATAGTTTTGTAACATGCATTAATTCATAATGAGCCTTGCGCGCTCCCGGTAATGATTCTTCCATTGAAGCATGTACCATATCCCCAAACAATTTTGGAAATGCATTGGCAACTACTGAAATTACTCCGTCTGCACCTGCAGCAATTAAAGGCATTGTTAAGGCATCATCGCCTGATAAAACGCCAAAGCCAGCTGGTCTTAATCGAATAATTTCCATTATTTGCTCAATGTTTCCGGAAGCCTCTTTAACCGCAACCACATTGGTTAATTCAGCAAGCTTTAAGGTTGTGGATGGCGCCATATTGGAACCCGTTCTTCCTGGAACATTGTATAAAATGATTGGTAAATCAGTACAAGATGACAGATAAGTGAAATGCTGAATAATTCCTTGTTGAGTTGGCTTATTGTAGTAAGGTGAAACGGAAAGAATTCCATCAACACCAGCAGGAATTTTCTTGAATTTTTCACCAACATCCAAGGTGTTATTTCCACCGACTCCGTAAACTATTTTCAGCTTTCCTTTATTTTCGTCTATAACAGTTTGAAGAACTTGGATTTTTTCTTCTTGCGATAGTGTGGGAGACTCTCCCGTTGTACCTTGAACTACTAAAAAATCAGTGTCATTTTCAATTTGATAGCGAACAAGTTTTCTCAATGCTTCAAAATCAATCGTAAAATCAGTGTTGAATGGCGTAACAAGTGCAACTCCAGAACCTGTAAAAAATGAATTCATATCTCTATTTGTTTATTTATTCTGAATATGATTTTGATAATACTTGATGCACGAACTGAACAGCCAAAGCCGGCTCATCAGAATCTGCAGTAACATGCATTTCGAAATAAGATCGAGCCGCGTTAACCCCAATTCGATTTGTGAACGGGATTTTTTTAATTTGTGAAAAGATACGATGCGTGTCATCCCCAAACCAAATTAATGTATCGTAATCCAACTTGAATTCGTCCAACAATTGAATGTCTTTCAGTTTTCCGAAAAAATTAAAATCTGTAGGCGAAACATAATAAATGACAAAATGTGGCGTCATTGCATTTTTATCCACGTCCTTGGGTAACATTACAACAATTGTTAATTTCTGAACATTACTATCATTTAACGCTTTATCTAACGCTTTTTTATACCCTTTTAACTGTTCATCATTATCACAATTGAGAACAATTAATAATGCATCCGTGGTGCTCCAAATACTTTTTTCGTTCAAAATCAATTATTTAAAAGTTTTACAAAATCATCTTCACTTATAATTGCCACCCCTAAATCTACTGCTTTTTTTAATTTGGAAGGCCCCATATTTTCCCCTGCAAGCAAAAAATCTGTTTTAGAACTAATACTAGATCCGTTTTTTCCGCCATGTTGCTCAATTAGCTCTTTTAATTCATCCCTACTAAAGACTGAAAAAACACCCGAAACAACAATGGTTTTCCCTGTAAACACCCCCGTATTAATTTCTATTTTCTCTCCAATAAATTGAATACCTTTTGCCTGCAATCGGTCGATTAACAGTTGATTTTCAGCATCTCCAAAAAATTCTAAAATCGAATTTGCTATTTTTTCGCCAATTTCATCTACCTCAATAAGGTCATCATAAGATGCCTTCATTAATTCATCAATCGAACCAAAATGCCTAGCTAATTTTTTAGCACTAGTTTCACCTACAAATCGAATCCCTATTCCAAATAAAACGCGCTCAAATGGAATTTTTTTAGAATGCTCAATGCCAATTAAAAGATTATTCGCCGATTTCTCAGCCATCCGATCTAATTTTAATAATTGATCAAAAGTCAAATCATATAAATCTGCAGCCGTATTTACTATTTTTTTTTCATACAAAAGATCAACAGTTTCCTCACCCAACCCATCAATATTTAATGCTTTTCTTGAAATAAAATGTTCAATCTTTCCTTTAACTTGAGGAGGACAAGATTTTTCGTTCACACAAAAGTGCCCAACTTCACCTTCTTTTCTTGTTAATATCCCATTACAAACTGGACAAGTAGAAATAAATTTAATTTTCTGAGCTTCAGCAGGACGTTTTTCTGTATTTACCCCAACAATTTTTGGAATAATCTCCCCCCCTTTTTCAACATAAACAAAATCTCCGAAGTGCAAATCTAATTTCTCTATTTGATCTGCATTGTGCAAGGAAGCTCGTTTTACGGTTGTTCCACCCAATTGCACAGGAAATAAATTAGCTACTGGCGTAATAGCCCCTGTTCTTCCCACCTGATAATCAACACTTAACAATCCCGTCTCAACTCTGGTTGCTTTAAATTTATAAGCTATCGCCCATCTCGGTGATTTTGCCGTAAAACCCAGCTCAGCTTGTTGATTGTAACTATTTACTTTTATTACAACTCCATCAATTTCAAAAGGAAGGGAAAAACGATTAATATTCCAATAATCGATGAAATCCATTATTCCGTCAATAGATGTAGTTTTTTCTATAAATCTAGCATTGCTCGCTGGGATTTTAAATCCCCATTCAGACGCTTTTTGAACAGATTCAAAATGTCCAATAGAATTAATCCCTTCACCATACACTCCGTAAAGAAAAGAATCTAATCCGCGCGAAGCAACCACTTTCGAGTCTTGCATTTTCAATGTTCCAGAAGCTGTATTCCTTGGATTAGCAAAAAGAGCTTCTCCTCTCTCCTCCCGTTGACTATTGATGGAATTAAACTTTTCAATTGGTAAAAAAATTTCTCCTCTAATTTCAAAATCTGTTGGAAAATCAGATTGAAGAACCAACGGTACAGTGCGAATTGTTTTTACGTTATTGGTTACATCTTCTCCTTTTTCACCATCGCCTCTGGTCACTGCTTTGGTTAATTGTCCATTTTCATACCGAATTCCAATGGCCACACCATCATACTTCAATTCACACACATACTCTACTTCATCATCCACCAACTTCTTGATGCGGTTTTCCCATTCCAAAATTTCTTCTTCCGAATACGTATTAGATAAAGAAAGCATTGGATAGCGGTGAGTAACTGTTTCGAACTTTTTGGTGAGATCTCCACCTACTCTTTTGGTTGGACTATTTGATAAAGTAAATTGAGGGAATTGAATTTCCAGTTCTTGCAATTGCTTCAACAAACTATCAAATTCAAAATCAGCTATCTCAGTACGACTTTCTACATAATACAAATGATTATGATAGTTAATAATTTCGGACAACCGAAGTATTTCCTGTTGAGCTTGATCTGAATTCACTTGGTAAATTTACGCATTTTGCCCCTTTAGCATGCGTATTCGACCTTGTAAATCTTTCATCAATTCAATGTTAACAAATCCATGATTTTTCAAATAACTAACTATTTCAGCAGAAAAATTAGGGTGAATTTCAAAAAATAACCACCCATTTCTTTTCAAATAAAGCTTTGCGTGTGTAATTATCTCCTGATAAAAAACTATAGGATTAGCATCCTCAACAAAGAGAGCAATATGCGGTTCATACCCAAGCACATTTTTTTCCATTTCCGACTTTTCAGTAAACGGAATATAAGGTGGATTGGAAACCCAACAATCAAATGAATTTATTTCCCATCCTTTGAAAGCTGAACTAGAAAAAAGATCTTCAATTAAACATTCGACATTCACTTCATTCAATTTAGCATTGGACTCTGCTAATTGAATTGCTTCTTCCGAAATATCTGTAAGAACAATTTTAGCTCCACTTATTTTTTTCGCTAATGATACACCAATACAACCCGAACCCGTGCATAAATCTGCTATTTTTGGGCTTTCAACATGAGCCATTGTTTTTATAACATCCGCAACAAGTTCTTCTGTTTCTGGCCGTGGAATCAAAGCACTAGGAGTACACAAAAAATTCAAACCAAAAAACTCGGTCTCTCCAAGTATGTACTGAAATGGCTCATTTTTTAATAGCCTATTTATGCAACTACGCACAAACAATAAATCAGACTCAGACAAGCGATGTTCCTGGTTCAATAAATAATCCGTATCACTCCAACGTAACCTCTTACAGATTAAGCTCTTGTAGATATTTCTGATTTCAAATTCTGAAAAACACCCCTCTAATTTTGCTTTTACGTAAATAAAAAGGGCCTGAATTGTATTCTGTTGAACAAACATCAGTTTTTACGTAATTTAATAAATTCTTGAATTTTTTCATTCTCGATAAGAACAGTCAAATTGTAATAAGCTAACTTCCAGTTTTTCCCATCCTTAACCAACACACCGCTTCCCCTACAGGAATTCATCCATGTTTCTAAATCCTCATCAAACCAAGCAATTTTATGGTTCTCTGAAAATATCCAATTCCGATTTGAAGGCTTAAAATCCCATGCCTTTCCGGCATCAAAATACGGTTTCGCAAATTGCTTGAATTGAGTTTTATTCCATCGTTCACCAGGAGCGGTACCCAAGAAAACAAAATCTTCGGTCGTAACGTCAAAATATCTAGAAAAATTCGGTGTTGCAGCATCAAAGTGCCACTGATCGATCAGTTTATTCAAGCCAACCTCTGTGTTACTTTGATTTTTTTGAGCATAAAGAAAACTCACCAAAGTTGAAAGAGAAAGAATAACAACAACTAAAAATATACGCATGATCAAAAATATGTACGAAAATACTTGTAATAATTCAAACAAGAGTTACGTTGGTTTGATTAAATTTGTAGCTAATTATGTGCGTGGAATAGAAAGAATACGGAATGATAAATTTATTACTTACTTTACCTTATCTGCTATTTCTACTTTTTTTAATCGGGAAAATCCCCTTTATAAAAGAATCCGGAATTAAAACCAATGCACTTCAATTTGCGTTTTTAGCCAAAGTATTTTGCGGATTTCTGGTGTATTTGATTTACGCCTATTATTACGGAAATCGAATAGAGGCGGACACATTTAAGTATTTTGACGACAGTTATTACCTATACGAAGCGCTTTACACTAAACCCGTTGATTTTTTCAAAATGCTCTTCGGGATAAATTGCGAGGGAAGTTATTTTGATCATCTGTACTATGATAAAATGAATAATTGGTATCGTGCATATGAAAACAGCTTATACAATGACAACCGTTTGATAATCCGAGTAAATGCAGTTTTAAGAATTTTCTCTTTTGGGAATTACCATGTGCATAGCATCATACTGAATTTCATAGCTTTTATTGGATCCGTTGGAATGGCCCGTTTCTTTCTGCATTTTGTGAAAAGCAAATGGAAAGTTTACCTAGCGGTATTCTTCATACCAAGTGTTATTTTTTGGAGTTCCGGAATATTAAAAGAGTCCTTGTTATTGTTTGCAATGGGTTTATTTTGTTTTTTCATTTACAGATTAGTGCTAACTAAAAACTGGATCAATCTTGTTCTATTAATCCTTCCTTTTCTTTTATTGGTTTTATTGAAATTCTATGTGTTTGTAGCCTTTTTTCCGGCAATTCTTGGCTGGTATTTCAGTGAAACGACACGATTTAAATGGAAAGCATATCTACTTGTGTTTTCAGTATTGTCACTAATTGCTTTAGTTCTGGGACTATTGAACCCATCTTATAATTTCATTCATATTTTAGTACGCAAACAACATGATTTTATTAACATGTCAATTGCGTTTCATGTAAATAGCGCCATTCAAATGGATTACTTAGACGAAAACATTTTCTCTATTATCAAGGCAGTTCCAATGGGAATAATTAATAGCTTGACTAGACCATGGCCATTTGAAATTAAAAATGCACTTTTTATTCCAGCAATTATTGAAAACTTTGTATTATTGTCATTAATTCTAATCGCCATCATTCAAAAAGTTAAAAACCCAATTCGATCAGTGAATTTTATTGCTTTTTGTTTTTTATTCACACTCTTTCTATATTCAATAATTGGAATTTCAACTCCTATTTTAGGTGCGTTAGTGCGTTATAAAATACCTGCTATGCCATTTTTAGTAATTGGAATTCTATCATTACTAAACACAAGCAACTTTCATTTCTATCAATCTCAAAAAATAAGAAAATGGATTCATATGTATTTATAACTGGTGCTAGTTCTGGATTTGGAAAAGCGTGTGCAGAAATTTTTGCGAAAAACGGATATAACTTAGTGTTATCCGCACGAAGATTGAATAGACTCACTGCATTAAAGGAAGAATTACAAGCATCGTTTGGTATAGCCATTGAAATCGGTGAATTAGATGTAAGGATTGAAAGCGAAGTAAATACATTCGTTTCTAATTTACCCGAAGGAGTTAAAAATAACATTGAATTCTTAATCAATAATGCCGGTTTGGCTGCAGGTCGTGATTCATTAGAAAATGGATTAATCTCTGATTGGGATCAAATGATTGACACCAACATAAAAGGATTATTGTATGTTTCAAAAGCAATCATTCCATTGTTAAAAAAGAATAACCAAGGACATATTTTCAATATCAGCAGTATAGCAGGGAAAGAGGTTTATGCCAATGGAAATGTATACTGCGCTACAAAACACGCCGTTGATTCATTATCAAAGGCTATGCGCATTGAATTAGTTGAGCACGGTGTTAAAGTTACTAACATAGCGCCAGGAGCAGCAGAAACTGAATTTTCGCTTGTGCGATTTAAGGGGGACGAATCCATTGCCGATTCTATTTATGACGGTTATGACGCATTGCAAGCCGAGGATATCGCTCATGTAATTTATTTTGCTGCTACCCAACCAAAGCATGTCACATTGAATGATATTGTAATTATGCCAACAGCTCAAGCAAGCGCTACTATTTTACACAAGCAAGTAAATAAAGCACTTTAAATCGAATATTTATCAATTCATTAAATCAAATACCCATCATAACTTCCCGTTTTACACAGAGGAGCTATTCATTACTTGACAAGACTCAATCAATTTGGCTATTTTGTTGAATTACTGATTTTGCGCACTTAAACTCAGTGTTTATTAACAAAACCACTGTTTTATTAACATTTAGACATTTTTTTTTTACTGAAAGTGTTGCGCACATTGATATTCGAATATATTTGTAGAAGTAAATTATTTATTAACCCATTTAAACAAATAAAAATGAACAAAGCTGAATTAATCGACGCTATCGCAGTTAACTCTGGATTGTCTAAAGTTGATGCTAAAAAAGCATTAGATGGTTTCATCACTGCTGCAACTGGAGCATTAAAAGGTGAAGACAGAATTTCATTAGTAGGATTTGGATCTTTTTCTGTATCTGCAAGAGCAGCTAGAAATGGTCGTAACCCAAAAACTGGTGATGTAATCAAAATTGCTGCTAAAAAAACAATTCGTTTTAAAGCAGGTGCTGAATTGTCAAGCAGCGTTAACTAATCAAACGATTTGTTAAAGAAATTAGGGAGTTTCGACTCCCTTTTTTTATGCCTTATTTTTCTTATATTGTCGATTTCTGAACCAAGCCAGAAAAGTGAATAGAACAAAAAGCCCTATAGTTATATATACCCAATTTGGTAATTTGGCAAAGCCATCTCCTTGTGCATAAGAATGTAGGCCAACTAAAAAGAAGTTCACACCAAAGAAGGTAAATAGAATTGAACTATATCCCCAGAAGCTTACTAAATTGAACAAGAATTTCCCGCGTAATGCAGGGATATAGCGTAAATGAAGAATAACGGCATACACGAGAACAGAAACCAACGCCCATGTTTCTTTCGGATCCCAACCCCAATATCTTCCCCACGATTCATTTGCCCAAATACCTCCAAGAAATGTTCCTATTGTCAACATGAATAAACCTATTGTCATTGTCATTTCCGACACATAAGTCAGTTCATTGATGTTAATCGTTACAACTTCGCCATTTTTTTTAGTTCTGAAAATATATAAGATTAAATTTAAAAGACCAAGTATTGCAGCTAGACCAAGAAAACCGTAACTACCCGTGATTATAGCAACATGAATCATCAACCAATAGGATTTCAGTACCGGAACCAACGGAGTAATTTCAGGATCTAATAAATTCATTTCTGTAACAAAAATCATTAAGGAAGCTAAAACAGCCGTTCCTGCAATAATAACTGCATTCTTACGCATGAAAGAAAAACCTGCAATCATTGTAACCCAGGCAATAAAGACAACCGCTTCATAGCCATTACTCCATGGAGCGTGCCCTGAAATGTACCAACGCATGCCTAAACCAACACCATGATAAACAAAAACAACGATCAATAAAAACAATAACGATTTTCTGATAATCTCTGATATGCGGATAAAGGAAGAACTTGGTCGAATAAAAATCCGCACAAAAAACAGAATCAGCATGAGAAATCCTAACAACAAATAACTTTTGTAGGAATTTTTAAAGATGTTCATTTTATTATAAGAAACTTCCATTTTAACAGCTGTTTCATTCGGAGCAATATTCTTTGCTACTTTCCGCTGCATGCCTTTAAACTGTGAAAGCAAATCCGTGGCTTGCCCATATTTACTATCCTGAGCTGCTTGATTTACAACTGATAAATAACGCAATACCACACTTGACATGAGCGTATCAGACGCACCCAATTCCACGCTTAGTGGTGTGAACCAACGATTTTCTTTATCATTTGATTTGGGAATCAACTTCATGTATCGCCACATGAAAATTGCCTGAACTACTTCAAACTTCTCGTTTAACTTAATGAGTTTCTTATCAAATTCATTTTTACGAGAATCTGCTTTTTTGAATGCTTCTTCATATTGTTTTAACCACTTGAATTGACCTGTTTTGTCCATTACATCTTCTAGACTAGCAAATTCTTTTTTCAATTTCAACTGATCGCGCAATTGAGCCGGTACTTGAATGATGGGTTGTTTCATCCAATGACCCGGATACATATGCATACTTAGCACGGTCTGAACCGCATTCCAATCATTGTATTTATTTGAACGGTATATTTTTCTTAACAGTTGATCGCACAAGGTATGAAATGGAATAATTCTCCCTGAAAAATCTTGAATTAACAAAGTTGCCAATTCATCTGAATGTTCTTTGGAGACAAC
>CAMBBW010000067.1 GCA_945863425.1 Lishizhenia tianjinensis | reverse complement strand
GCAATAATTTCTAATTCAATTTCAGGACACGATTTTATTTTTTTTATCAATGGAAAGTAAATTCCATAATCGGCTCGAGAAGATGTCAATAAACCGATTTTCATTCGCACAAATCGTTGAAATTTAGTTTATGCCCTGTCTCAAGGTCAAACACCAGTTTTTTACCGATAATCTGATTAATTTTCATCGGAGATATTCCATCACCGGGACGAAGCATTATTAAATCTTCTTTAACCAGGCTATGATTTTTAGATAAATTGGTTCTAACGTGAATACTTTTTCGAGCCACTTTCTGATTCTCAAGCTCAGAGATGGTTGGTTCCTTTTTGTTATTACCCGATAATGCAGATTCAATATTCCTAATACCTTGTACCATTTTAAACAACTCATTTGGTTCCAAAGAAGCTTGATGATCAGGACCTGGAAGCGATTTATCCAAGGTAAAATGTTTCTCAATGAGTACAGCACCTCTTGCAACAGCCGCAATTGCCACCTCAATACCTAAAGTATGATCAGAATACCCCACCTGTACATCACACTCAAGCTGAATAAGATTCATTGCGCCCAAATTCACGTCGATAAATGGAGTTGGATAGTCTGTGGTGCAATGCAGAACAATCAAATCTTCTTTTTTAACCCCATTTTTTCTCAATAGTTCGATAGCTTCTTTTACTTCTTCAAGCATACACATCCCTGTGGATAATACTATCGGTTTTCCTTTGGACGCAACATGCTGCAAAAAAGGTAGATTAGTGATCTCACCCGATGGAATTTTAAAAAAGGGGATGCCTAATTCGTCTAAAAAATCAATGCTTTCCTCATCAAAAGCCGTTGAGAGAAACGCAATTCCCTTATCCTTTGCGTGGTGAATTAGTTCAAGGTGAGCTGTTTTTGTTAACTCAAGTTTCTTGAGCATACTAAATTGCAAATCATCTTCATCTGTATTCTGCTGAATTTGATAGCCTGCTTTTTTAGCCAATTGAGTAACTAATTTCTCCGTTTTATACGTTTGGAACTTAACATAATCTGCTCCAGATTCTGCTGCAATATCAATTAACTTTTTAGCCAAGTTTATATCACCGTTATGATTAACTCCTGCTTCAGCTATTATTATTACACGAGCGCTCATTTTATTTTTCTTGCCGGATTTCCTGCCCAAGTTTCTCCATCAGGAATATCACGAAGAACTACTGAACCTGCTCCTATTGTTACGTTTGAGCCGATTATAACTCCCGGTTTTATTACTGCATTTGCACCAATTAAACTTGATTCACCTACACACACATTTCCTAAAAGGACACTTCCAGGAGCAATATGTACAAAATTAGCAATAGTACATTCATGTTCAATTATACACCCCGTATTTAGAATACAACCATCACCTATCCGCGAAAAGGCGTTCAATAAAACGCCAGCTGAAACAAAAGTCCCACTGCCAAGTTGAGTATGACTGGAGATAATACTGGAGCGATGAATGATCGTTAAAGTCGAACAATTATATTCCAAAATGTTAAGGGAGATTTTCTTTCGAATGGTATTTGAACCAATAGAAGGAAAGTACAAAAGTCCTTCGCTTTTCTTTATGTCTTGATCCGAACCTAAATATTGCAGATTATAAGGATTCGTTTGCTTAACCTCGAGGTCATAATATCCTTCCAGTTGAAAACCTTGCTCAAGTAAGGTATCGGCAATAACAAATGCATGACCCGAATAACCGATAAGCGCTACTTTTTTCATTGGTGAATACTACTTGGTAGATTAATTAATCGATCAGCCAAAAACTGTGCGTTTTGTTGCTTGTCTTTTTGACACTCCTTATACATGGGTAATTGAAACATCAATTGCCATACAGGTCTTGTCATTACTCCTTTTTTGTTCGTTTCCTCTAAAAATAAATCTCTGTGTTCTTTCGATTCTAATTGTATTGTGTTTAGCCAAAAATTAGCCTTGGTACCGGGTATTTCCCATTTCAATTCAATCTCGGAATTAGCAAAAAACACGTTGTATTTCATCGCTAATTCCCTTTTTTTACTAAGCAACCAATCCAATTGTTCAAATTGTGCCTTAAGTAATGCTGCGTTCAAATTAGGCATGCGGTAATTATATCCTATTTCGTCATGCACAAACTCATAAGGATGATGAACTTTTGCCGTAGTAGTTAGATGTTTTGCACGAATCCCCAAATCAGCTTGATTTGTAACGAGTGCCCCCCCTCCCCCAGCCGTTAGTATTTTGTTTCCATTAAATGAAAATATACCACATGAACCGAAAGTTCCCAAATGTTGATTGCCTGACATACTTCCTAAAGCTTCAGCTGCATCCTCAACAACGGGAATATTCCATTCGGAACAAATTCGGATGATTTCCTCAATGCGTGAAGAAAATCCAAAAGTATGCATGGGTAGGCATGCAGTAATTTCCCTTCCACTCGATTTATTGTATAACGCATTCTCTCTGAGCTCCCCAAACTCTTCTAAAAAATGGACTAATGAATTAGGCGACAATCCCATGGTATCAAGGTCTACATCGATAAAAACAGGAATTGCACCTAGATACGATATTGCATTTGCCGTAGCAACAAAAGTTAATGACTGAGTAAGAACTTCAGTGCCACTCTTAACACCAGATAATTGAAGAGCAACTTGTAATGCCGCCGTTCCATTAACTACCGCCACAGCATGAGTGCAATGCAATTTATTTTTTAACTCATTTTCAATTTCTGAAACAAAAGACCCAACACTTGAAACGAAGGTTGAATCAATGCATTCAGCCAAGTATTTTTTTTCATTTAGACCAAAAAATGGGGCATGAAGCGGGATCAAATCTGTTGATTTAAAGGTGTCACGAACAAAATCTATCGCTAACGAAGTTTTCACAATTCTCTACATTTTTGCATCTAAATACTTGCCGTTGTCGGCATAATTCATTTCAGGAATAAGCTTTTTTATTAGAATGACTAACTCAGCTTTTTTCCACTGATTATTCTTTTTCAATTCAGCAATTTGTTCTAAAAAATGATTCAAATCATCAGAATTTCTTTCCCCCGAATTTTTTACAATTCCAATAGTGTTAAAACGATCAATATTTATTTGTTCTAATTCAGTATGAAACTCTTCAATTTCTTTTTCGCCGGTGGTATCTGATTGGGTAAACAAACAAGGATATTTTCCAATTAATTTAAGTGCTTGGACATTTTTTCGCGCTTGATCTTCATTTTCACATATTTCTGCTTCTAAACCTTTGTTTGAAAGGAATTTTATAGCTAGTTCTGAAAATGATCGTAAATCTAACTCAGACATTTTGGGATAAAAAATATCGCGATTATTACCAAAAATACACGACAAAAGACATAATTGCCCGGATTCTTGAGGAGTAATAAAGTATCTTTTAATATCGTTTGGGGCAACAATGGGTTGGTTTTTTATAAATCGATTTTCAAACCCTGCAAGCAGAGAACCATCAGAGAATGCGACATTAGCAAAGCGAGCCGCTGAAATTTGAATCTTCGCACTATGATTCGCTAAAAATAATTCCATAATTCGTTTAGTTGCTCCCATCAAATTTGCAGGATTGGCTGCTTTATCTGTAGAAACACTGAAGTATTTTCTTGTTCCTTTTTGAATGGATTGCAGAATTGTTTTTTCGGTATTGAGTATATTCACTTCAATCATTCTCATGAGCGTAAAAGGATCTTTTTCGCTACGAACATGTTTCAAAGCAGATAAATTCAGCACGTAATCAAACTGACCGTCCGCCTCAATAAACGCATCGTAAATCGATGACCCAATATCTAATGCAAACGTTTGAAAATCACCAGATATATACCCAAAAGAGCTTCTAATATCTCGAACTAATTCAGTGAGATTATTTTCATTTAAATCAACAACATGTAATTTTTGAGGATTTCTGGAAAAAATTTCTTTAACAACCGCCTGACCAATTGACCCAGCGCCTCCCAATACCAAAAAGCTACTTGATGAAACGATTTGGCACATTTCCACCTCCAATTTCTCCAAATCTTCGTCAAATAAAGGAGAATTACGACCAATAAGTGAAAGAATATCCAACAATTAATTTTTTACGGCTACATTTTCCCAATACCACCTTACCGTTTCTTTTAAACCGGTTTTCAATGAAAATTCAGGTTGGTAACCCAACAAAGCTTTTGCTTTATCAATTGATGCTAATGAATGAGGAATATCTCCTTTGCGAAAAGGTCCATAGTTTGGTTCAAGTAAACCAACAGAAGAATCAAATTCTTGTAGATTCTGACGAATCTCAAAAAACAATTCATTCAAGGTAGAACTTTGTCCAAAAGCAACATTGTATACTTGATTTAATGCTTCCTGATTTTCGGTGAACAATGCCCGTTTATTCATTTGAATGACATTATCGATATAGGTGAAATCTCGTGAGAAACTTCCATCCCCATTAATAACAGGGCTTTCATGATTTAATAATTGGGCACAAAATTTTGGAATAACTGCTGCATAAGCCCCATCCGGATCTTGTTTCCGGCCAAAAACGTTAAAATAGCGTAATCCAATGCAATCGATTCCATAGGTTTTCGCAAAAACATCAGCATATAACTCACCTACATATTTCGTGATGGCATATGGAGACAATGGCTTTCCGATGACGTGTTCCACTTTTGGCAATGATTCTGAGTCGCCATAAGTAGAAGAGCTTGCTGCATAAACAAATCGTTTAATTCCGGCATCCCTTGACGCAACAATCATATTCAAAAACCCATTGATATTAATTTCATTGGTTGTGATCGGATCTGCAATTGAACGCGGAACGGAACCTAATGCAGCCAAATGCAATACCAAATCTGCTCCTTCAACTGCTTTTGTACAATCTGCAAGGGAGCGAATATCCCCCACCAGTAGCGAAAAATTAGGATGAGAAAGTAAGTGTTGGATATTTTCTTTTTTACCTGTTAAAAAATTATCCAAACATATTACTTCTATACCATCATTTATCAATGACTCGCAGGTATTTGAACCAATAAATCCAGCTCCTCCAGTTACAACAATTTTCATAATAGTAGTAGTTATTAGGTATGGCTTCGCCATGTGTGAGTCACAAAGCAAAGGAGCCCTATCTCACGTATTTTATTTATTTTCAACTTGTTAAGCATTAATTTTCTTAACAAAAGATTTCGGAACATGTACAACAAATCGCTGGTCTAAACTTTCGATTTGAACAATCAATTTATGTGTACGATTTACTTCAATAGATGTTGCAATAAGGCCTTGAAAAGGTCCGCGAATTACTTCCACTTTGTCACCTGGAACTACATCCAATGAATCTTCACTGTCAAAATCAACATTTTCCTGAAGTAAAATTTTTAAATTACGTATTTCGAAATCTCGAACAATTGCCGGTTTTCCGAGAAAATACAATAATGAATGGAATCCTAAAACAGTAAATAATTTCTTTAAATCTGCCTCAGCGCTTTGAATAAACAAAGTAGATGAAATTAAAGGTACTTCAATCTTTTTTTTTCGATCACTCCATTGTTTTATAGTCGTAACCATGGGAAGATATACAGTAAATCCGAGCAATACTAAACGTTCATGCACTTTTTTTTCAGCCCGTGAATTTGTTTTTAAAACATACCATCTTGGTTCCTCAACATTATCCTTCACGAATTCTCGATTTTTTAACCTACAATCAAAGCAAAGATATTAATTTAGCTAGGTTTAAACGTTATTGCATGAGAAAATTAACACGTCGATTACATACAATTTTTTTACTAATTGTACTATCAACCATTTTTAGTTCTTGTTATAAAGGTCTTGATGCTGATTTAGTTATCCATAACGCCAAAATACATACCATGAATGAGGCTGGGTTAATCACAGAAGCGATGGCTATCAAGGACGGAAAAGTTATTGAAGTCGGACCAAATCAGCAAATTTTAAATAAATACAGATCAAAGAAGGTGATCGATGCAGGTGGACGTGAGCTTTATCCAGGATTAACCGATGCACACGGACACATTTTGTCTTACATGAATCAGAAATTAAGCGTTGATTTGGTGAACGTGAAATCGTATAAAGAAATGATCAATCGAATTTCCGTTTATCAAGCCAAAAAAAATAAAAAAGTCGTAATCGGTCGTGGATGGGATCAAGCAACCTGGGGAGAAAAAGAGTTGCCATCGAACGACCTACTGAATCAAGCATATCCAAGCACTCCAATTTGTTTATATCGAATTGATGGGCATGCGGCTCTTGTAAATGATGCCATGATCAAATTAGCCGGTATTAATCTGGATACAATCATAGAAGGAGGTTCTATTGAAATAAAAAATGGAAAACCAACTGGGATTTTAATCGATAATGCCATGAATTTGGTACAAAAACAGGTGCCAGAATTTTCGGAAAAAGAAAAAATAGTAGCTGTTGAAGAAATCCAAGAAGAGCTTTTTCAATATGGAATTACCGGAGTCCATGAAGCAGGAATAGCATTTAAAGACATCGATTTTTTTCGAAGGTTGATGGATAAGGGATTAATATCACTCAATATTTATGCGATGCTTTTACCAAGCAAAGAAAACATAACATTTGCCGAAAAAAACGGAATTTATAGACACAAAAACTTATCCATTCGATCTTTTAAGGTGTTTGGTGATGGTGCTCTAGGATCAAGAGGAGCTTGTCTTAAAGAACCTTATTCAGATGACCATTCCCACCATGGCTTCCTAACAACCTCAATCAGTGAAATGCAACAAATTGCAAACCTCTGCGAACGATTGGGGTATCAAATGAACACCCATGCAATTGGAGATTCCACAAATTCAATCGTTTTGAAAATGTATCAAAAAGTATTTGAAAAAAATAAAGATCACCGTTGGAGAATTGAACACGCTCAGGTGGTTGATCCATCTGAAATTGCTTTGTTCGGAGAATTTGGTATTTTTCCATCCGTTCAACCAACACATGCAGTGAGCGATCAACGATGGGCTAAAAGTCGTTTAGGAGATCGTCGTATGAAAGGTGCTTATGCATACAAATCATTACTTAAAAGCTTTGGAATGCTTGCAATCGGTACTGATTTCCCCGTAGAATTAACTAATCCATTTGCCACGTTGCGAGCAGCTGTACTTAGAAAAGATAATAAAAATTTCCCCTCGGAAGGGTTTTATGCAGAAGAAGCATTAACTCTTGAAGAATGTTTGAAGGGTATGACGATATGGGCAGCATTTTCCTCTTTTGACGAAAACCGATTAGGGAGTCTTGAAGCTGGAAAAGATGCCACCTTTGTACTTTTTGAAAAACCAATCCAGGCAAGTGCTGTATTTTCTGAAAATTTTGCGTGGAAAACTTATATCCTAGGTGAAAATGTTTTTTCACTAGACGAAATATAATTAGCTTAGCTTATCACAAAGCAACTTGATTTCAATTACCGGTGAAGAGTTTTTATAAATAATATTATTAACTGCTTCTAATATCGGCATATTCACTTGGAATTTTTTATTAATCTCCATTAAACTTTTTGTGGCAAAATAGCCTTCAGCAACCATGTTCATTTCTAATTGAGCAGATTTCACAGAATATCCTTTCCCTATCATAGTACCAAATGTTCTATTTCGAGAAAAATTCGAATAAGCGGTTACCAATAAATCGCCTAAATAGGCACTTGTTTTTGTGTCTCTATGCACCTCATGTACTGAATCTATAAATCGTTCAATCTCTTGAATTGCATTCGAAACTAAAACTGCTTGAAAGTTGTCTCCATATCCTAATCCCGAACAAATTCCGGAAGCTAGTGCGTAAACATTTTTTAATATCGCAGAGATTTCAGTTCCAAACAAATCGTCTGAAATAGTGGTTTTTAGATACCTACAGCTTAAAAAATTAGCCATTTTATTAGCAAATCGCTCTTCACTGCACGCAATGGTAAGATAAGACAATCGCTCCAATGCTACTTCTTCGGCATGGCAGGGTCCGCAAATAATTCCAATATTCGAATAAGGCGTGCCAAAAGTCTTGTGAATGTAACGTGCCGGGATCGCATGATATTCAGGTATTATTCCTTTAACCGCTGAAAAAACAATTTTATTGGCCAATAAACCAGGAGGAATAACGGATAAACTTTCGTGCATAAAAGCAGATGGAGTGGCAATTATCACCACATCACTCGATTCAATTATTCCTTGTAAATCAGTACTAACACGAACCTTATCCAAATCAATTTCAACTGATTGTAAATAACGCGGATTGTGTCTAAATCTCAATACATGATTTACAGCCTCCTCGCTACGCATCCACCAATGAATTGAACTCACATTATTCGAAAGTAATTTCACCAATGCAGTAGCCCAACTACCACCGCCGATTACAGCAACAACATCATTTTTTATTTCACTGATCTCCATTTTCTATGTTCTTGGATTTGCAAACATGTGAACATCTGTTGCTGTAATGGTTTGTCCACATAAGATCACCAATCGCTCAACAATATTTCTCAATTCTCGAATATTTCCTGTCCAATTAATTTCTTGTAAAGCAGTTAAAGCCTCTGAATCAAATTGCTTTTTCGGAATTCCTTGATCGGTACAAATATGAGTGATAAAATGTTCGGCAATCAATGGAATATCTTCTTTTCTATCATTTAACGTTGGCACATGGATCAAAATAACAGCCAAACGATGGTACAAATCCTCCCGAAAACGACCTTCAGCAATTTCTTTTCTTAGATCTTTATTTGTAGCGGCAACTACTCGACAATCAACTTTTATTTCACGTTCGCTTCCAACACGTTGTATCACATTTTCCTGAAGGGCACGCAAAACTTTAGCTTGTGCGCTTGCTGACATATCCCCTATTTCATCTAAAAATAATGTGCCGCCGGATGCAATTTCAAACTTTCCTTTTTTATCCTTAACGGCAGAAGTAAACGCTCCTTTTTCATGACCAAACAATTCGCTTTCAATAAGCTCCGAAGGAATCGCAGCGCAATTCACCTCTATAAGTGGCATTTTATTGCGATTCGAATTATCGTGTAATGCACGAGCTACTAACTCCTTACCCGTTCCGTTAGCTCCTGTAATCAAAACACGCGCATCAGATGGAGCTACCTTCTGAATCATTTCTTTTATTTTTTGAACTCCCTCCGTTTCTCCAATTATTGAACTGCCCTTTAAACGATTTACGGTAGTTTTTAAGACTTTAGTTTCTTCCACAAAGCGCGTTTTGTCTTTTGCATTGCGAATGGTAACTAGTATCCGATTCAAATCAAGTGGTTTTTCGATAAAATCAAATGCCCCTTTTTTAATCGCTTGAACAGCGGTGTCAATATTACCGTGTCCGCTAATCATAATAACCGGAGATTCATTTTTTGCTTTTACTAAAGCATCAAGTACCTCCATTCCATCCATTCCAGGCATTTTGATATCACAAAAAATAATGTCATAGCTTTTAGCTAGTGCTTTAGTAAGACCTTCATTACCATTTTCCGCTTCATCAACTTCAAATTCCTCAAACTCCAAAATTTCTTTTAATGTTCTACGAATTGCACGCTCATCATCTATGATTAAAATTCTGCTCATTATACTTGATTTATGCAACAAAGATAATGGAAAATTAAAACATTGACTTGTGTAACTAAGGATACAAAAGCATAATTGAGATTGCTTTATCTTTGTATTATCATTCTCTGTAAAATGAAAGATAAAAAAGAACTTCTTTGGACTATAATTGGTATAAGCATCGGCTTGGTTGGTGGATTCTTTTATTACCATTTCGTTGGTTGTGAGAACGGATGCCCGATTAAATCAAACCCATGGTTAATGACTAGCTACGGCGGTTTAATGGGAGGTCTTGGCGCCTCTTTGGTTTATTCTATTCGCAAAAAATTAAAAAATAAAATACAATAAAAATGGCAGGAACAGTTATCGATGTAAGAACACCCGCAGAATTTATGGGTGGTCATGTGGTAGGGTCAATCAATATTCCCTTACAAGAAATTCTAGAACATGTAGAGGAAATAAAAAAAATGGAACAACCCCTTGTTTTTTGTTGCGCCAGTGGAATACGTAGTGGACAAGCAGCAGCACATTTCAAATCACTTGGAGTATCTTGTGAAAATGGAGGTTCTTGGATGGACGTTTAAACTAATTTTTAAATTATGGGATTACTAGGAAGATTATTGGGGATCAAACAAGTTGATTTCAAACAATTAGTGAAGGACGGGGCAGTTATTGTTGATGTTAGAACTGTTGGGGAATACAAAACAGGACACATAAAAAACTCTGTCAATATTCCCCTTTCAGATATCCAACGATCGATGAATAAGATACCAAACAACAAAACAATTATTACATGCTGTGCTTCTGGCATGCGAAGTGGGTCTGCCAAACAAATTCTAAAATCAAACGGATATGATGTCCATAATGGTGGCGGATGGAATAGTTTGGCTGGAAAAATATAAGTCAAAAAAATAATCCAACTTGAACATTCATAGTTGGATTATTTTTTAAAGGATTTTCCTGAACAAATTCGCTCAGATTTATTTTTTTTTTAAGGAATATACACTTTGGCTGATAATGGAGTATTACCTATAAATAAGGTTGCCATATACACACCACTGTTTAATCCAGATGGTAATTTTATTGATTGTTGATTAACGCCAATTTGAGAAAATCCTAGAGTAGATGAAAAAATAGATTTTCCAGAGAGATCCATTAAATTAAAAGACATTTTTGAGACATTTAATGATGAAAAATCAGCGATGACTTGATTTAATTCACTGTTGAATCTGATTGAAATTTTTGAAGTATTTTGCTCCTGAAGCGAGGATGAACTTTGTGCACTTAGCGTGTGCTGCGAAAGGTAAATTACATCGCCATTGTCATTGCCATTATTGTTTGTTTTATTGGAAGCTACATAAAATGTTACATCGCCAACATTTGTTGCAGGTGCGGTCCAAGTCCATGACCAAATTGGAGCCGAAGTATTGGTATTACTTGCAGAGGTATGATTCGCATATTTACGTGTTGTTCCGTTAATCGAAGTATTTCCTGCTTGAGCGGTAAAACCTCCAGCCATTACATTTGTACTACTTAATGCAGTTGCTTGAAATCCTTTTTTAACGGGATTTGAATTCATTGCAAGATTAACGGTATATTGCGCACCTGGAATATACGTGGTTACTGGAGTTGATCCGTCATCTAAAATTGTTAGATTATTTTCATTAGAACCATCTTGAGCAGTTCCCGAATGACATCCAGTACAATTCTGCTCTCCTGGCGCACCTGTTTTTCCTGTGCCAGCACCACCACTGTTTTGAGGTTTAAAATGGAACGTCTCTATGATTTGATCCTTATCGTATTGCATGGCGACAAGCAAAGCAGTTAACGAAAGCATACTAAGTGGTAAAATTATTTTTTTCATATTTTAATTTTTTAGTTGAATTAAGCTAAATTAGTAATATCTCCAAGAATTAGTTGTTTTGCTTGCCCTGATTGACCCAACATTCAATGCGTTTAATAATACTATCATGCAAAGCTGGACCTCCCTGTGGCATCAATTGATAACCACTATTACGCATTGAACCAATAATCGCAGCGGAATTCGATGAAATATTCGAATGATTCGTTAAAGAATACCCATTTTGATTATCATGGCACCCGGTACAATTGTTTTGAATTAATGGTAAAATCTCATTATTAAATGAAACCGTATCAGTACAGTTTGCATTCGAGTAATTCTCTACTTTATCCTTTTTACAAGCCGTCAAGGAAACTAATACAAGACCAATAAAAGCTATTTTTTTCATGCTTTATTTTTTAGAAAATAAGAAGATAATGCAAACCAAATCATTGGAACCATAAAATGCAGTGGAATAACAAAGGCAGGATAAAATTCCTGCATTTCTTGAGTTTCTGGAAATACAGGAGGATACAACGTCGGAATAATTACACTTCCAATGGTTACGAAGGCTATAATAATATTAATTATCAATCCTCCAATATCTTTTAAAACCTTATTGAAAAGAAACGACAAACCAGAAATTCCCAATGAAGCAGAAGTGAACATCCAAGCAATTTTTGAGTAAGGTATAACAGATGAAAAATCTCCTAACTCTTTAAATGAATAACTATAAGCAATTCCTGTTGCGCTTGATATCACCGCCACTACAAAACCTAAAATGATATATCTAACTAACATGATTCTTTATTTTTTAATCCCAGGAACTGTAACTGTTATACTCAAATTATCTGGTACATTTTCACTTTTCTTACCAACTCCATATGTAATTCTGTTAACTGTAAATGACCCTGTGAAGGTGATTTTTGTTCCCGCCAAAGACATGGAAACCGGAATGGTAATCGTTTTTGCCACGCCTTTCATATTCAATGTTCCAGTAATATTATATTTTGCTCCTGATTTGGCAACACTGCTAGAAACAAAAGAAATATTTGGGTGTTTTTTTGAATCGAACCACTCAACCGTTTGTGCTTTCTTGTCCATGATGGCATTTCCAGTTGAGATGGTGGTAACTGGTATCTTAAGGGAGAATTTACATTTACTCATATCAGATTGATTAAAATCCATACTACCATTCATTGATTTGAACACCCCTTTAACATGAGCATTTTTAAAATCAATTTTATGTCCGGTAGTTACCTCAAAATGATCTTGAGGAGCTAAGGAAACGGCTGTACTTACTACTAATAAAACCAAATAAGTGCCAATAATTACAATTTTTTTCATAAATCTATTTTTATTCGTGAACAATGAACTTTCGTCCTACGCAAAAACCAAACCGAAATTGGCCTTTCATTAAATTTTCATAGGTATAAGGGATAAATTGTGTTTCACCCAACCCACCTGAATTAGTAATATTAATAGTGAAATTATGTCCAAAAGTTTGCCATTCAAGAGCCAAAGCAACACTTTGTTTAAAAATATCTGATGGTCTTGAATTCTCGTCATGAAAAGCATGGTAATATTCTCCAATAATAGCAAATTTTTGATTCAGTTTCAAGCGAAAAGCTCCACCTAAGGCAAACAATGAATTCATATCATTAGCGGCAACATAATTCCGGTGAACAAATGTTGGCATCACGGCAACTGATAACCAATCACCAAATCTACGAGCCACATTCAATTGAGCAAAATA
>CAMBBW010000066.1 GCA_945863425.1 Lishizhenia tianjinensis | reverse complement strand
TTACCCGCACGATTTAATCTCAATTTATCTTGTTATTTGTACCAAATTCACTTTTTTTGGTACACGATAAGCAAACATGATTTTTACTTCTTAATGGAAAAAAATTTCCAAAAAAGCCTTTACAATGGAAAAAAATTTCCAAAATAGTCGTATTTTTACTTCTTAATGGAAAAAAATTTCTCAATCCAATCGCAAGAAATAATTTTTGGATCTTCAGATTCAACTATTTCTAAACGTATTTCCCAGCTTGAAAAAGAAGGAAAAATTCGGAAATTAACACCAAAAGTTTATACAGGCAATCTCGAGGATGAACCTGAAATAATTATACGTCGAAATTTATTTTCCATTTTAGGACATCTTTATCCAGGTGCAGTTCTTAGCCATCGGTCTGCTATTGAATTTAAACCAACCTCATCAGGGCACTTGTTTTTAACTTACAAATACACAAAAAAGTCAAAACTTCTTGGTATTACCATACGGTTCTTGGAAGGAAACGGCGCCATTGAAGGTGATAATGAAATTGCAAATGGATTATATGCAGCACAAAAGGAACGTGCCTTTTTGGAGAATTTTCAATTGTCTCGAAAACCGGGTGCCGATTCCAAAACGCTAACTTTTCCTGAAATTGAGGAACGATTGGAACAAATTGTCCGAGTAAACGGTGAAGAAGAACTAAATAAAATTAGAGATAAAGCAAGAGAAATTGCACGAAAGCTAGGTTTAGAAAAAGAATTTGAAAGTTTAAATACCGTTATTAGTGCTTTATTATCCACTCACCCGGCAACAATATTAACCTCACCTGTTGCATCTGCTAGGGCTTTTGGTATCCCTTACGACCCAATTCGCTATGAATTATTTGGAAAGTTATTTCAAGAATTAAATCAATTTGAGTTTAAATCTTGGATAGATCCAAATTCCAGTAATCTGGCATTTAAGAATTTTGCCTTTTTTGAAAGCTATTTTTCAAATTACATTGAGGGAACTAAATTCGATGTAAATCAAGCAAAACAAATTATTGAAACGCAAAAACCTCTTCCAAAGAGACACGAAGATTCGCACGATGTGTTGGGTACATACCGACTTGTTTCTAGCAGACAAGAAATGTCAATCATCCCACATACTTCAGGAGAACTCATCGCAATTCTCAAATACCGTCATAAAATATTGTTATCAGCGAGACCTGACAAAAATCCAGGGGAGTTTAAAGACCAAAATAACTTTGCCGGACAAACAGCTTTTGTAGATTTTAACTTAGTTCAAGGAACTCTCATTAAGTCCTTTGATTTTTACAACGCACTTAAAAATCCATTTGCTCGAGCGGCCTACATGATGTTCGTAATTAGTGAAGTTCATCCATTTTTGGATGGGAATGGAAGAATTGCTCGCGTAATGATGAATGCAGAACTGGTAAATCAGAATCATGCTAAAATACTAATTCCAACGGTATTTCGTGAAGATTATATCTTGACCTTGAGAAAATTAACCCGTCAACATGAACCGGAGGCCTTCATTCGCATGCTTTCAAAAATTCATGAATTTAGTACAAAGGTTGTGGGAAACACAATGGATGATATGCAGCACTTCCTAGAAAAATCAAATGCCTTTCTTGAATCTGATGAAGGTCGTTTGATATTTTAACTAAATTTTTTACTTTTCTCAATTCGTACATATACTAATTCTTTTTCCCAAAAACAAATTAGAAAACAAGCTGAATCCTTTTATCAGTAAACGTTTTAGTGTTTCTAGAATCAAAAACTGAACGAATAAAGCATTTGTCTAAATAAAAACAATTGAAATTATCTTTATATTGGCTAGTAATTTAAAATAGTTAAATCTTAACAAAAATAGCATCCAATGACCTATACCATCTTTAAAGAATCGACCATGTGGTCAACAAACAAACTTAACCGAAAGGTGGAGCAAATACTGAATGAAAAAACAAAGGAAGGATATGAGGTTGTGACGGTGGCCTTTGGATTAAACATGTGGTGGATGCCAACAGCATTTATTACATTGAGGAAATAACCCCCCACGCATGGCTATTTTTACGTTTCGATTAAGAAAACCTGGTTGATGAATTAATTGTATTCGTTTTTATCACATCTGATGTTGAATCTAGATGTAAATAACTAATTATCAAAAGCTTTTAATTTTATCGCTAGAAAAAATGTCAAAATATGTATTACATGAAAAAATTACATCTCACTTTATGTTTCATTGTTTTTCTAACACTTTATTCAAATGCACAAGTCATTCTGGATCACAATAATGTCTCTGCAAACATTTCGTCTAGCGGTACATTTTTCAATAATTTTAATGCCGGATTAGCCGGTTATGAAGTGCCCAAAGGATCTGGCTTAAGCACCATTTTTGGAGCGCAGTTCATGTTTGGTGCGCAAGACGTTAACGGTTCTATTTACATTACTTCTGGAGGTTATCCAAATTATCCATCGGATATATTTTCTGGACCAATTTCCACAGCTTATTCCGACAGCACATATATCAATCGTTGGAAAGACAAAGTTTGGAAAATCTGTAAGGGGGACATTGACCAATTTAGATTGTGGTGGCTATGCAACAATGGACAATTGACATCCGGTTGCGATACTGTAACTGCACCAAATTTGGAAGCACTAAATGCGATATACGATTGGCCGGCACATGGCGATGTAAGCGTTGGAGAAAGTTATTGGCTTGCTCCTTTTTACGATTTCAATTCAGATGGTCATTACAACCCAGATGATGGCGATTATCCATTAATTAAAGGATGTTGCGCAACGTACATGATTCAAAACGATGCGGCCGGTTCTCACACGTATTCCAATACACAAGATTCTATGGGAATTGAAGTGCATACGATGATTTACCAGTACAATACAGCCGATGAAATAAACGATGCTACCTTTATAGATGTAACGGTTTACAATCGAGGGTTAGTGAATTACTATATGTTCAAAATGGGGCTCTTGGTTGATGCGGACTTAGGTAATTACAGTGACGACTATTTCGGTTGTGATTCTTCACAGAATGTCATGTATTTTTACAATGCAGATAATTTTGACGAAAATGGGTATGAATTAAACCCGCCTGCTTTAGGAATTATTTCGATTGAACAACCTTTGGCATCATTTCAGAAGCCTGCTGGAATCGTAAATGGAACTCCATCCGAAAGAAAACAACAATATTGGAACCAATTCAATGGTTTGAAGGCAGATGGAACGTCTTATGTGCATCCGAATGGTTATCCCACCAATTATGTATTTTCCGGAGATCCAACAGTTCCTACCGACTGGTCTGCAGCAGTAGCAGGTTTTCCTTCAGGTGATTGCCGAGGTTTGATGATGTCTCCATCCTTATATTTGGCAAACGGACAATCTGTTTCAAATACCTACGCCATAGTTTACGAGCGTTCAGGTGGTAATCACGTTGAAAATGTTTCAGCTCTACTCAATCGAATTCCTTTTTATCTGAATGCGGTTCAAACGAATTTGGAGGATCAATGCCAAGATGCATTTTTAGGAATGGTGGAAGCATCGGCTGAAGAAAAAGGGTTTGTGCTTTTTCCAAATCCAGCAACCACCTCATTTACTATTTCAAGTATTACCGCTTCTATATTGGGTAAAAAAGCAACACTCAAAGACTTAAGTGGAAAAATTGTGGTGGAATTTCCTTTAATTGAAAATAACCAAAAAATTGATGTTTCTCAATTGAGGAAAGGAATTTATTTATTACAAGTTGGGGAGTCGATAAAGAAAATAATTATTGAATAATTTTTTAGCAGAATTTGTATGGAATCATGAATTTAGCTAAATCCAAAATCCACTCATCAAGAATATTGAATAAAAAACTATATTTACCCTCAATGATTTAAGGGTTAACCCCTAATTTTTGATATTAGCACAATTTAAAATTAAATAATTATATTTTTGCTAAAGATGTGAAATAAAAATATAAATAATGAAAAAACAAATAGTATTATTTACCCTTTTAATGTTTACTTTTCTTTCTAATGCTCAGCTCTATTGGAAAAAATTAAGTGCAGGTTCTGAATATAATATAGCCTTAAAATCTGATGGGACGCTGTGGTCATGGGGTTTTAATGGTAATGGGCAATTGGGTACTGGTGACAATACGGCATTCGATGTTCCTGTTCAAGTTGGTACTTCAACCGATTGGTCGGATATTGCATGTGGAAGTTTTCATGTGTTGGCGCTAAAAACTGATGGTACCTTATGGGCCTGGGGATTAAATAATAATGGTCAACTTGGAATAGCAAACAATTCGAGTCAAAATTCACCGGTGCAAGTTGGTAACGAAACTAATTGGAGTAAGATTGAAGCTGGACTTGGTCACAGTGCAGCAATAAAAACCGATGGTTCACTTTGGGCGTGGGGAAATAATTTTTTTGGACAATTAGGCAATGGGACAACAACAGATTCTAATGCACCTATTCAAATAGGAACAGACACAGATTGGAATCAACTTTCTTTGGGAGGAGCTCATACACTTGGACTGAAAGCTGATGGAAGTTTATATGGATGGGGGTATAATGGTAGTGGACAACTTGGATATAATACAACTTCCGATACCATTGTTCCTGCAAAAATTGGAAATGAATTTTGGAAGTCAATTTCAGCAGGTTATCTATTCTCTTGTGGAATAAAAACAGATGGTTCAGCTTGGTCATGGGGATTTAATGGTAATGCTCAATTAGGATTGGGTGATACACAAAGTCGTTCAACTCCAACGCAACTTGGCGCAGGCTTTAACTGGGAAAAAATTTACGCAGGCTCAAGCTTTGTTTATGCATCTTGGACGGATCAATCTGTCTGGTCTTGGGGTTTTAATGGATTTGGACAATTGTCAATTGGAACAACTCAACAACAAAGCTATCCGACATCAATTTCAACAAGTGAACAATATAAAACGATTGCATTAGCAAAAGGATCAGACGACGGTACAACATTATATGGACATCACGCAGTTGCAATTTCCGCTGATAGTTTAACTATTTGTTCTGTTGGTGCTAATTACGAAGGTCAATTAGGTATTGGTTCAACGACAGCACGTTATTTATTTGAATGTGATATTTTTTCGTTAGCTGGTATTTCAGAGATAGAAGAAAGTAGAATAAATATCTACCCAAACCCTGCGTCAGAATCAATCACAATTTCCTTGTCTGATAACATTGATAATATGGAATGTATTTTATCTGATAATACAGGAAAAGAAGTGAAGCGATATAAATTGACAGGAATCGAAACAGAAATAAACATTTCAGATATCACTTCAGGTATTTATTTTATAAAAGTTGGAGATAATACTAGAAAGATTATAATTGAATGAAAGAATTTTCAACCATAATAGTTGTATTCCTTTTACTTGCGATTAATTCATATTCACAAACGTGGAAAACCATCCATGCTTCAGATTATCATTCACCAAATTCATTTGTGCAGCAAGCAGCAGGTTTTGAGCAATTTAACAAGCAATTTTTTGTCAACACCTACGATAATTCCATTTGGTTTGGATTTAAAAGTGAGGTGAATGGATTTGACTCATTTGGACATTACTTTCATTACAATAATTTTAATGTGCCGACTTTTCATCAACAAAGTATCTTTCTCGATTTTGCGGCAACCCCAAATTATGTCGTTGCGTTAGATCGCTATTTCGGTGTTCACAAATTTGAGGGAGGCACTTGGTCTTTATTGTCAACTGTAACGGAGGGAATTGATATTTCTTCTGATCAAGATACGATTTTTGTGGCTCGATCTTCGGCTGAATTTTTAAAGTTGTCAAATGGTAATTCAACTTTGGGTTCGATTTCTTCCTTGAAACGACTAAAATCTAAAAATGGAAACTTCTGGGGAAGCACCTCCACCAATTCATTTGTTAGTCTTTTCCAAAATGAAAATCTAATTTTTTACTCTCCGGATACTTGTACACTCTTAGATTGGACGAATTATGACATGAAGTTTTCCAAAACAAGCGATTCGATTTATATCGCGGGCGCCTCCGGAATTTCAGTTGCTATTAATGGTGTTTTTATAGATACAATTACACCAACAAATACGATTGGAATGCCTTCGGCTTCTGTTTTTGAAATTGAAGTAGATTCACAAAATAACATTTGGGCTGTTTTTGGTTTAGCATATAACCAGGTGACGCATGTTGGATATTTGAATCGATCAACTGGAATTTGGACTAAAGTGTACGATGCAACAAATTCGCCTGTCAACTTTGATTTTCGTGTTAGTATAGAACTCGATTCAGCTGATAATTTATACGTGGTAGACACAGATTTGCATGTTCTGGAAATAAATACACTCCCATCATGGCTGGGACTTCAAGACAACGAAAAACCAAACCAAATCAAACTCTTCCCCAACCCTGCCTCTGAAACGCTTACAATCTCCCTTCCTGAAAACGCTTCAACTACCGAATGTATTTTATTCGATAACGCAGGAAAAGAAATGAAGCGATTTAGGGTATCTGGAGGCGAGAATTTGGTGGATATTTCGGGGTTGGAAAATGGAATTTATCTCATAAAAATCGACTCTGAAATTTGTAAATTAATTAAAAAATAAGTTATGAAAAAAGTAATTTTAACAACAGTAGCAATTCTAATAGGTCTTGCATCCTTTGGTCAGAACAAGGAATTGAATAAATCATACATTTTCAAAACGTATGAGGAGTATCAGCAAAATAAACCGTCTTTAACCCTTGACTATAAAAAAGGTGATAAAATAAAATTTGCTTTTCCTGCCGGACTACAAACTAGACTAAAAATTAAAACCGATAATTCGGTGACAATTTACAAACCTGGCGACATTTGGGGATACGAGAAGCAAGGTGTCTTGTACAGACAATTTGCCGATTACAAACAAAAAGAGTTGGGTTGGGAATTTAAATATTATTTTCGAGTTATTCAAAAAAAAGAAATAGTAATCTACGCAGTCAGACACACTGAAGCTGGGTCATATCGAGGTGCACGGAATTATACATCGTATTATTATTCGATGGACTTAAATTCAGAGATTAAAAAAATAAATGAAAAAAATCTACAGAGTGACTTCAAAGATAAGCCAGAATTAATGAACATTTTAAATGAATACCAATCAAGGTAAAGGTTTAAAGTGAAATTCAAATCTTCCCCAACCCTACCTCCGAAACACTTACAATCTCCCTTCCTGAAAACGCTTCAACTACCGATTGTATTTTATATGACAATTTAGGAAAGGAAATGAAGCGATTAAGGATAACTGGTGGCGAGAATTTGGTGGATGTGTCGGAGTTGGAAAATGGGGTATATTCGATGCGTATTGGTTCGGATACTCAAAAAATTATAATTGAATGAGAACGCCGCGTGTAACATTATATACTACACTTATGAAATTTTTAGTAACTTTATTAATAACAGGTATCAATTGCTGAACTTTTTTAAAAATATCATTTCGTTCAGTCTCGGTTTTTTACCGAGGATAAAACCTGTATGTTTTATTGTTTATGTTTGTTGGATTCATCCTTTTGCTGCTCAACAGAATTTAGTGTACAATGGTGATTTTGAAGAGTATTCGAGTTGTCCAGAGTCTTGTAGTTCACCATTGGAAAACCCAAAACAAATAGAAAAATGTATCGGATGGAAAGCACCAACTTATGGAACAAGCGACTATTTTAATACTTGTGCTGATAATGATTCACTCAATTGGCAAACCCTTGCAGGTACTCAATTTAATCATGCAGGCTCGCAGACACCTCTGAGTGGTTTCGGATATCTTGGCGCTTTTTTTACAAATTGGCAGGGTGGATATAACTCAAACTTATGGTGGGAATATGTTCAAGGTAAATTGACCACAACTTTAGAGAATGGCAAAATTTATAAATTATCGCTAAACATATCTGTAGCAGAACTCTCAGATTTGGTAATAAGTGAATTTGGTGTTTATTTTTCTGATTATCCAGTTTCAAGTGAGACAACAGCCCCTTTAAAGGTCAAACCACAATGTGTCTTTTATAATCCATCTTATTATAAAGATACTGCAAATTGGATTCATTTAGAGTCTTATTTCTTGGCTAATGGGGGTGAGGGTTTCATAACCATAGGCAATTTCCAGGATACGAATACAGATACTTTGAGGTATCAAATTTTCGTAAGTAATTATAAGCCCAACTGTACATTTATGTACATTGATGATGTGAAAATAATTGAATCTGATTTCCAAATCCCCAATGTCTTTACTCCGAACGGAGATGGTGTAAATGATTTTGTCTCATTTCCAAATTTTGGCAATTCTGCTAATAAAATAGTGGTAGTAAACCGATGGGGCAATTTAATCTACGAATCAAATGGCATAAACCCTATCTGGGATGGAAAAGACACCTCAGGAAAAAACTGCACCGAGGGAACTTATTTTTACCGCATAAACAACACAAACATTTCAGGCTTTATTCAATTGATGAGGTAAAACTTCAACAAATGAAAATTGAAGAATCAACAAAAAATAGTATAATTGAATGAGAAAAAGGCTTGTTTGGTTTCTTTTGTTTTCAACGTTTGGGTTAACTGCCCAGAACAATTTAATTCTTAATCCATCCGGAACTTACTTTTTGCAAATTCAATTCAAAGATGCAACCGTGATTCAGAAAATTGTTGTGTTGAATTAAAATCTCTAAAACATGTTACCCATCTATTAAACAATTCAAAATCCATTAACGGCATTCTGCCGATTTGATCGTTCAAGGAGTTGTTTCCTTTCGCGGTTCAAGCTCTCAACCTAAAATTCAAATTTCAACCTCAACCTTTATTCTGTAATGTAAGGAACGCCTGCTTGTTTCAAGGTATTTTTAATAGCCGCTATTCGGATCAATATTCCCTCTACCTTATTTTTTAATAGTTCATGTTCTTCGCTCACAATTTCTTTGTTTCGTTTGTGCGTATTACTTACACCTGAACGATTTTCATATAATTTGTATTCTAACATCGACAATCGATCGTTTAGACTTGGTTCTACTTCAAATTCACGAGAAGAACGCACTCCATCACCCCACAAAATCACCGCACATTCTGTTCGCATTTTTTTCAAAGCCCTAACTTCTTCTAAAAGTTTGAAGTCAGCACCCGGAAAATTGGTTATTGCATTCTCAATTGCATCCAGTTGTGGTTGAATTTTACCGAGATTTATCCCTGTTTCACTAACTCCTTTATTCAACTGAGAAACTTCCTTTCTAAAAGCATCCAAAGCAACAAAATCAGTCGCCGGAACAGATAAATTCTGAAGCATTTTCACTTCAAATGTTTGCTTTTCTCCTACTGATTCAAGTATACCGTTTTTCAATAAGTAAGCAGTTGCCGTATATTTTCCGGGTTGAACTAAAAATCCATTAGATGAAGCAGATTTTGCCGAAATTGGATTGGTAGATTCTCCCCTTAAATTCCACATTAGTTTTACCATTCCTTTCGAGGCATTTGTTTGAATGCGTTTGATTTCATTACCTGCTAAATCAGTAATTATCACAATTAACTTCGATGCTTGATCCGATTCCTCTTCTCTAATTGCATCAAAAGTTGGATAAAACACATCTTTTTTATCTTTCTCCAATGCTTTTTCTTTTTCTATTCGCTGTGCCTTAGCCGTTTTGTACTCATCTTTCAAATGAATATAAAATGTTGCCGCAACCTCTGGATTTGGTGCCGACCATAAATTAGCTCCTTGAAAACCTGTACCTTCTAAGCCAAGTGGATCCGCTGGAACATACATCAATGCGTCTTTAATTTGGAATAAATGCACTTTTTTATCTGTGTTTTCTTTGGATAGTTCCCTTAATGGAGCGTAATTATCCAACACATAGAATCCACGACCAAATGTTGCAGCTACTAAGTCATTTTCTCGTTTCTGAATATCCAAGTCGTAAACGGCAATTGTTGGTAAACCACTTAATTTTGTCCAGTTTTTTCCGCCATTCGTTGAGAAAAAAGCGCCAAACTCAGTTCCCACGAACAATAAATTTGGATCAACATGATCTTGCTTGATGCAATATGCGGTACCTCTTTCCGGTAAATCGCTACCAATGGACACCCATGTTTTTCCTTTATCCGACGATTTCATTACGTACGGTTTAAAATCGCCCATGCGTTGGTTATTAAATGTTGCAAACACTTCGTTTTCGTTATGAACCGAAGCACAAATCATATTAACACGCGTATTTGTTGGAACACCAGCAAATAGATTCACTTTTGTCCAAGATTTACCCTCATCTTCTGTGATTTGAATTAATCCATCATCTGTTCCAGCAAATAAAAGTCCTTTTCGTTTTGGAGATTCATCCAATGCAACAATATTTCCATAAATGGTCGTGGAAGCATTTTTCATCACCGCATCCATCGTCCAAACTTGGTTCATTACTTTCAATTTATTTCGATCAATTTGTTGTGTTAAGTCAGATGAAATCACTCGCCAATCATCCCCCCTATTTTCAGATTTAAACACTTTGTTAGCAGCAAAATAAATCGTTTTTGGATCATGAGGAGAAACCAAGAGTGGTGCATCCCAGTTCCAGCGATAAGCGGCTTCTCCTTTTTCAGGCATGGGCTGAATTGGCACTTTTTCTCCAGAAAGTTTATCAAAACGAACCAACCATCCATATTGCGCTTGTGCATATACAATATTCGGATTTGACCAATCTACAGCCGATTCAAAGCCATCCCCACCGTTGGTAATATACCAATCGGTATTCATGATTCCTGCCACATTATTGGTTCGTGATGGACCACCCATTGAGTTATTATCCTGTGTTCCCCCATAAATATTGTAGAAAGGTTCAGCATTATCCGTTGTTACTTTGTAATATTGAATAATGGGTAAATTGGCAAAATAAAACCATTCTTTCGCGTGAGAAAATGTTTCATACAATCCACCATCACAGCCAACTAACCAATGATTCGTATTGGAAGGATCGATCCAAATAGCGTGATTATCGACGTGCTTATTTTTTTCGCCTGTTTGTTTAAATGACTTCCCGCCATCTTCGGTATGGTGTAAATAGGTATCCATCGCAAACACCTTATTTCGATCTTTTGGATCACAAAAAATTTCTTGGTAATAATTACCACTGGTATTGAAATCAGACATTTTTGACCAAGACTCTCCTCGATCGATTGAACGATAAAATCCTCCTTTCCCGTATCTACCTTCAACTATAGCATACACAAAATTCGCATCAGCAGGAGAAACAGCTAAACCAACACGCCCCATGTCTCTTTTTGGTAGACCAGAAGTTAATTCCTTCCATGTTTTTCCGCCATCTGTTGATTTATATACTGCACTTTCGGGACCACCACCAATGTACGTCCATTCGTGTCTTCTACGTTGATGCGCTGAAGCATATAATACGTCCGAATTAGTTGGATCCATTACAAGATCAGCGAAACCAGTATCATCAGAAACGTGAAAAACGTGTTCCCACGTAGCGCCACCATCAATCGTTTTATAAATTCCACGTTCACCACCAGCACTCCAAAGTGGACCGTATGCAGCCACCCACAAGATATTCTCGTTAGTAGGATGAATGATTATGTTTCCGATGTGTTCAGAAGTTTTCAATCCCATATTGACAAAAGATTTACCCCCATCTACGGATTTATAAATTCCATCTCCGTATGAAACAGAGCGCTGATTGTTATTTTCACCGGTTCCAATCCAAATAACATTTGAGTTCGATGGTGCAATTTTTACGCAACCAATTGAATACGATCCATAACCATCAAAAATTGGTGAGAAGGTTGTTCCATGATTGGTTGTAACCCACACCCCACCGGCAGCAGCAGCAAGAAACCATTTGTCGGGATTGGAGGGATGAATTGCAATATCCGAAATGCGACCGGATGTCAATGCAGGACCAACTAATCGAAATGCCAATGGACTAACTGTCGAGGCATCATAAGGTAATTTGGGAGCAGTTTCCTCTGTTTTTTTCTTTTGGTTCCAAGAAATAAATGAAACAGATAGAACGAGTGCAAAAAATATCTTCTTAAGCATAATAAAAATTTAAGTGGTAAATATACACAGTAAAAGGTGAAAGAAAAAATAAGATGCACTTGTATTCTCTGCGTTTACACCCTAGAAAAATGCCTCCTCTTTATTACAATTTATTGAGAATATTGGTGTCGCTTTATTACAAAAAATAGAATAAATTGATGTCGCTTTATTACAAATAATTGTAAAAATTACCCCCTCTTTATTACATATAATAGAATAAATTGGTGTCGCTTTATTACAAAAACATTAAAAAATTAGTCCCTCTTTATAACAAATAATATGTATATTTTCTTACTCTTACTTAAAAAAAAGTGAAAACAAAATCATTAAAAAACTAGTTATCAATAAATTAATAGATTGGAAGAACTCCAAAGAAAAACTCCCTATTATTTTACGTCGAGCAAGACAGGTTGGAAAAACTACTTTATACTCAAAACAATCCTTTTGCAAAGCTGCCCATGTTTCAGGTGGTAAGTCAAATATCAACCTTCCATTTTGATTACAGTGTATTACATGCTTTTATCCAATTGAAATGTTTAGATGCTTCCCTAAACCAAGTTCAATTAATTTGTAATAAGTAGAAATTTGGATATCGCTTAAGCCACGTTCAATTCTTGAAATGTAACTTTTTTTCGTTCCCGTTTTTTCCGCAAGTTCCTCTTGAGTTAAGTTGGCTTCAACGCGTGCTTCTTTCAGCATAACGCCTAATCTAAAAGCAAGAGAATCCGCATCAAACTGATCTCTATCTGCGTTTCCTTTTTTTCCGTATTTCTCGTCAAGGAATTGATCAAATGTTTTAACGTTTTTCATCTTCTTTCTGTTTTAAATATTCTGTTTTTCAACTGAACTTTTGAATCCTGAGAATTATAAAAGTCAATTACATTATCCCCGAAAAAAATGATTTCTTTTGCCAATGAAATAAAGTTAACTAATTAGTTTACTTTATTCAAATTTATTCAATGCTTTTTTGGGTTAAGCATTGCACATAATGACTTGCAGATTGACATAAGCGATAATGGCGCTTATTTGCTGTTACCACGTATTTGTTATTTATTCAAAGTAATCCGAATCTAAAACTTTTACTTGTCCAGATGCAGCAAAACTA
>CAMBBW010000065.1 GCA_945863425.1 Lishizhenia tianjinensis | reverse complement strand
CTTTTTGGATATTGCGGACAATACATCATTAGATTATTCAACAGAATTTACAACTTTCACATTAATTAAACCGAGGCTTGTTGCATCAAATAAAACTATTCTAGCCAAATGGGATTATCCTACTCAAGGATCTTGGGTAATACAAACTGATTTTAGTTTCGCTGATGAGCTAATGTTTGCACCATGTTTCACAATTACAGATCCAGGCAATCAAAAATACTACACTAATAACGCAGACTTAATAGCACAGCAACCGTCACTCATAACCATGAAATATGAGGGAGGTGCAGCTCAGAAGGCGAAAATGTATAAAAATTCTATTCAATTGCAAACAACAATTTTCGGCAGTAGTATTCCAGATATCTTACCTAATAGCACCGCAAGTCTCAAAGTAGGGAAATATGGGGGGGTTGCAACGAGGTATTTCGACGGGGACATTACTGAGGTTTTAATTTATAATAATGCTCTAAACAATGACTCTCGAGGAAAAGTGGAGAATTATTTTAGATACAAATACTCCCCACCTGTAAATCTAGGTCCAGATACTATTATTGCTAGTAATTTCAACTGTGGAAATCTCCAACTTAAAGCAGCTTTTAAATATTCAAGTTATTTGTGGTCAACTGGTTCCACAGCGTCAAGAATAATTATCCAAGAACCAGGAAATTATTGGGTTACCGTCACCGATTTTATGGGTAATATTAGCACCGATTCTATAGTTGTTTACCCACCTTATTCATATAATTACCCTTCAGAAAATTTTATTTGTGTAGAACAAACCGAAATCTGGGTACCTAATTTTCCTTCAACAGATTTCACCTTTTTATGGCAAGATGGTTCAACTTCAAGTTCAATGCCCCTTTTAAGCACAGGAACGTACCATGTTAAAATTACAGATGGGCTAGGTTGTTTCGTATTATCAGATACATTAAACATAACAATTGACAACTATTCTGATATTGCTTTTTTAGGAAATGATACAACCCTATGCGTTGGTAACTCAATTGGGCTTCAAAATGGAGCAATTCAAACAATTAATTATCAATGGCTAGACGGGAGTTCAAATGCAACTTTTTTAATTGATAGTTTAGGTTCTTATTCCGTTTCATTAATTAGTACAAATAATAATGGTTGTATTTCTCATGACACCATTGCAATTAACGTAGCTGGAATAGCGCCCAATGCAGTTATAAATATTAACAGTGCGACTTGCTCGAATAGTACAATTGATCTTTCTGAGCAATCCACCGTTATTTCTCCTTATTCGATAGTTTCTGTTAATTGGTTATTTTCAAATGGATTTTCAAGCTCTTCGTCTCAAATACAGTTACCTTTAATGAGTCAAGGGTACATTTCCGGAGAAATTGTAATAAATGCAGATAATGGCTGTGCTTCCAAAGATACTTTTACAATTCATATTTTTGACCCACCAAATTTATCTATTAATAATACTAATTTTTGCTCGAACGACAGCATAAACTTCTTCGCTCAAAATACAATTGGGGATTCACTTTTAGGGTTTCAATGGGATTTCGGTGACAATACGTCAAGTATATCAGGCTCTCCATCTCATGTATACGGTAATTATGGAGTTTACAACGTTTCCCTCCAAGCCCAAGACATTAATGGTTGCCGAGATACAGTTATTCAAGCGGTATATATTCAACCTTCACCAGTTGCGGATTTTACCTTCAGTAATTCGTGTGAAGAAACGGAAGTGAGCTTTGTCAATAATAGCGTTATTGCCGACACCTTCAATTTAACCACAAACACTTGGATTTACGGAGATGGGACACAAGCAATCAATCCAAGTTTCGAGAAGATTTATGCCGATGCTGATACGTTTGATGTAGAATTGATTGTTATTGCAAACAATGGTTGCCAGGATACAACGGTTCAAAGTATTATCATTTATCCACGACCAACGCTAGACTGGCAAATTGGTCCTGCATGCAAAAACACATGGACAACTATAGAAAGCATGAGCAGTGTTCCTGTTGGAAATATTGTCCAAACAGATTGGTTGGTGAATTTACAATATCCACTTGAAGGAACGAATTCTGCCTATCAATTTGTTACGACGGGTGTTCAGTATTTGAATCTAACTTCTACAACTGACAATGGTTGCCAGCGTGACACCTTAATTATTGTGAATGTTCTGCCAGAAATCAATGCTACCTATACAGTTACACCTTCCAATGTTGTTGCTGGTATTTCACCTGTTTTCTCAAGTACAAGCATTGGTGCAGACCAATATGAATGGATTTTCGGATTTGGGAATACGGAACTCACGGTCAGTGATGATCCAGTTGTTGCTCCACCCTATCCTACCTCATCTATTGGTGATACGGTGATAACATTATTAATTATTGAGAATCAAGTAGGTTGTAAAGATTCAGCTTACCGATACTTAAAAATAAATGAACCTCGCATTGATTTAGCTGTTAATCAACTCTTTGCAGAAGAATTAAATGGTTATTTTAAAATTGGGATAGAACTTAAAAATCATGGTGTTATTGAAATTACACAAACTGATTTAATACTTAAAATGCTTAATTCAACACCTATTTTGGAAACAGAAACAACCCCGCTTGCACCAGGTGAAAGTCGCATTTATTTATTCAATGCCAATCCTTCTTCATTTATTTCAACACAAGATAATGAATCTAGCTTTTTATGCGTTGAGGCCAAGTCGTATAATGATTTTGGATTAATTGAAACAGAATTAAATAATAATTATACATGCTTGAATTTGGAAGGTGGTAGTTTATTATTAATGCCGATTTTTCCCAATCCAACTTCTGGTGACATCACTTATTCTTTCTTGTCCACAAACGAAACTGAAATAAAATGTTCTTTAACCGATGAGACCGGTAGGACTATTCTAGAAACATCAGAATTAACTAATGCTGGTTTACATTCACAAACCCTTCCCATGCGTAATCTCAGCGCTGGAGTGTATTACTTCCATATCACTGATGGCACTTCTGCCAAAACTGTTAAGATTTTAAAGAATTAGATTTTTTCTTCCTCAGCAGGCTTCTAACTTCTCAAACCACAAATACTCACTGAAATAACATTATAATTGGTGATTATAATATCTTTAAAATATATATATATTTGGTGATTAAAATCCCTAAATAAATTATATAATTGGTGATTATGATAAAAAGAATTATTAATAACACGATCGAAAACAGGTTAAATAAAGGAAAAGCAATTGTTCTACTCGGTCCAAGACAAGTTGGTAAAACCACATTAATCAATGAATTTCTATCCAATCGAGAATTTCTTTTTCTTAATGGTGATGACATAGATGTTCGTGAGCTCCTAGAAAATACAGGAACCACCAAACTGAAGGCCATAATAGGTAATTATAAACTTGTTTTTATAGATGAAGCGCAACGAATTAAAGGCATTGGAATTATTGCGAAACTAATTGTAGATCAATTCAAAGACGTTCAACTTTTTATCAGTGGGTCGTCAGCTTTGGAAATCAACGATAGAATGCAAGAGCCATTAACAGGACGTAAATTTGAATATTTATTGTTTCCAATCAGTTGGGAGGAATTTGAAATGCATGTTGGATATTTGGAATCTAATGCTCAATTGGAGGAACGATTGGTTTATGGAATGTATCCGGATGTAATTAATCAACGTCATGATGCACGTGAAACACTCAAGCAATTGACTTCGAGTTATTTGTATAAAGATATTCTTTTAATTACAGGAATCAAGAAACCTGATTTGCTCGATAAATTACTAAAAGCTTTGGCTCTTCAATTGGGAAGTGAAGTCTCATACAATGAACTTTCAAAACTCTTGGAAGTCGACAAGGTTACTATCGCCAAGTACATTGACTTATTAGAAAAATTATTCATCGTTTTTCGATTGAATAGTTTTAGTCGAAACCAACGAAACGAAATCAAACACAACCGTAAAATCTATTTTTATGACAATGGGATTCGCAACGTAATCATTAATAACTTGAATCCTCTAGAGTTGCGAACGGACAAAGGAGCGCTTTGGGAAAATTTTCTTATTTCAGAGCGTATAAAACTACAGAATTACCACCAACTTTATTCAAATAATTATTTTTGGCGAACTGTTCAAAAACAAGAAATTGATTTTGTCGAAGAGCGAAATGGACAAATTTATGCCTACGAATTTAAATGGAAGAAAAAACCAAAAGATAAAATCCCTGGGGTCTTTTTGAAGGAATACAATGCTTTTGGAGATGTTGTCGATAGAGAGAATTTTCGAAATTTTATTTTACCAAAAGAAGAATACCTGACCATCGATTAGTTGCACTTTACTAATATCCGACTCTATTTACCCTGAACCGATCAATTGTTCTTTCCTTTTTTTAAGTTTAAAACCTTGCCCTCATCTCCGAACTTTTTCCATAATAACTTGTTTCAAAAATAAAAGAAATGACTCAACTCATACAAGATTTAAAATGGCGTTATGCCGTTAAAAAATATGATTATTCAAAAAAAATAAGCGAACAAGATTTATTAGTCATTCAAGAAGCCTTACAATTAGCTCCTTCAGCTTTTGGTTTTCAAGCATTGAAGTACTTGATAATTGAAAATCCAGAAATTCGGCAAAAACTTCTTTCAAAATCATCTAATCAACAACAAGTGGTTGATGCATCGCATCTATTTGTACTTTGTGCCTTTAACGAAATATCAGAAAATCACATTGAAGACCATATAACGCGAACGGCTAAAATTAGAAATGTTTTAGCAACTAACTTAGCGGGATTTAAAAATCATTTGCAGTCAACTTTTTCCAACTGGTCGGTAGAAAAAACAAAAGAATGGACGGCCAAACAATGCTATATTTCACTCGGAATGCTAATGCAAACGTGTGCGCAACTTAGAATTGACGCCACACCAATGGAAGGTTTTGATCCTAATGGATACGACGAGGTATTAAAATTAACTGATCAAAATTTACACGCTGTGTTGGTTTGTCCTATTGGTTACCGACATGACGAAGATGGGTACGGTCAGTTAGCCAAGGTAAGAAAAACGATTCCTGAATTATTTGAGGTAATCTAAGTTAATTTTTTTGAAAAGCTAAAATATCGAAAACAAATTGTGCTAAAATTCGTCCAATAGTTCGATCATCTCCTTCTTGAATTACTGCCCCCTCGGGGAAATGGAAATATCCAACTTTTCCATTGATTAAGCATTCATTTACATATTTACGTGCATCATTTATCGTAAATCCAATCGGACTCATGGCAGAACTCGGA
Source organism: Lishizhenia tianjinensis (assembly GCA_945863425.1). Classification (GTDB taxonomy): domain Bacteria; phylum Bacteroidota; class Bacteroidia; order Flavobacteriales_D; family Crocinitomicaceae; genus UBA952. The sequence goes on along the minus strand of CAMBBW010000065.1, from coordinate 8,047 downwards.
ACATTAGCCATGCAATCCATATCTAATTCTACCCCTACAAAATTTTCTTGTGAAACCGTTGAAAGATATGCTTTAACATCAATCATAAACTGATCAGGATGAAAAACATAATCATCAAAATAACTAAACTGAACGTTGTTTTCCAATAAAAATTCGGTGATTCGCCTATTGTTAAATGCCTTGTGCAAACCAAACACTCCATATGATCCAAGTTGTTTTTGATCAATTGCATAAGAAAATGGATTCCCACTATGTCGACCATCTAAAGCGCGGCAATCTGCGTGCGAATCCATATTTATAACGGAAAGAGATTTGTTTAATTGATAAAAAGCTTGAATTATTGGAAAAGCATTGTTGTGTCCACCTCCAATTATAATGGGTTTTTTTCCATGCGCAATTATTGGTTTAACAATTTCAACTACAAAATAATCCAATTCAACTACCCAATTTCTTGCTTCTTCGGGGTGTGTAAAAGATCTCTCACATGTGATTTCACCAGCAAATGCAAATTTCTCGGGTAACATATTCGAAGTCACTTGCATATTAACAAACACCTTCAAGAACGCGTCAAATGCTTTTTCAGCACCTGACCTTCCAAAATTTGCCTGTGGACCAATACTCTCACTAATCCCCAATATAACAAATTCCACAGTTGATCCTTGCCAATTACCTGTTACACAATCCCCTACCCTTTCCTCCCCCAATCTTGTGTTTGTGTAACTACCTATTTTATTCAATAAATTTGAATTGAACAAAAAATTATTATTCTCACTTATTCGCATTTTGAATTGCTTTAACAATATTCTCTGGAGCCTTCATTGGACGCATCGATTCCTTAGAAACAAAAACCAAGGTAGTTGAGGCTGTTGCGATTTTAACCCCCATTTCATTTATTATTTCATAGTCAAATATTATCCGGGTTCCTTTTATAGCAACAATCGTAGTTTCAATGGTTAATAAATCATCGTATTTCGCTGGAAATATATATTTAATTTGAAAATCAAGTACAGGTAACAAAATTCCTTGTTGTTCCATTTCTTTATATCTGAAACCGCTATTTCTCAAGGCTTCCACCCTTCCAATTTCAAGAAATTGAGCGTAATTTCCATAATAGCAATAACCCATTTGATCTGTTTCGCTATATCTTACCCTTATTTGAGTGATAAATTTACGTTCAATCATTTTAAGAAATCATTTTAGTTGTAAAACTACTTTAATTTTAGTAAATTCGTAAAAAAGAATTGAAAGAGATAATCCAAATAAATTTGCTCTCGAAAAGAGTAACAAGTAAAACTTTTCAAAATATCAATAGGTAATCAACTTTTTTTTTCACTTTTTTATGTAAATATTTGTTGTCTGATTCAAGATGAACAAATTCTTGATTTTTAATGATTTTAGTATTAATTTTTTTTTAGGTATTTATAATGAGTAATCACGATCGAGTTTGGGGCGCATGTTTAAAAGTAATAAAAGATAACATTCCGCTTCAAGCATTCAAGACCTGGTTTGATCCGATTGTTCCAGTCCGTTTAGAAAACAACATATTAACAATTCAAGTTCCCTCTCATTTTTTTTACGAGTGGTTAGAAGAGAATTACATTATGTTATTGAAAAAGGTTGTTAAAAAAGAACTTGGCAGCGAAGGCGCTCTTGAATATAGTATTGTTATGGAAAATAACAGTACCAAATCAACTCCATACACGGTTAAATTACCTGCACTAAAATCAAACTCCTTAAAAAATGCTCCTTTAAACGTTCCCATTCAGGCAACGGAAAATCAAATTCGGAATCCGTTCATCATTCCGGGATTGAAAAAAGTGAATATCGAATCTAATTTAAATGCATCTTGGAATTTCGATAATTTCGTTGAAGGAGACTGTAACCGACTAGCTCGTGCTTCAGGTTATGCCGTTGCAAACAAACCTGGCGGAACGGCATTCAATCCATTATTAATTTATGGGGGTGTTGGCTTAGGTAAATCACACTTAGCAAATGCTATTGGAATTGAAATAAAAGAACAATTTCCTACGAAAACTGTACTTTATGTTCAGTCTGAAAAATTTGCTCATCAATTTATTGATGCCATAAAAAATCAAACTACAAACGATTTCATACATTTCTACCAAATGGTGGATGTTTTAATTATCGACGATGTACAATTTTTTTCAGGAAAAGAAAAAACGCAAGATGTTTTCTTCAGTATTTTCAATCACCTGCACCAAAACGGAAAGCAAATTATCTTAACTTCAGATAAAGCACCGGTTGAAATGCAAGGAATGGAGCAACGCTTACTTTCAAGATTTAAATGGGGGCTCTCTGCGGATTTGACTACTCCTGATCTTGAAACACGAATAGCGATTCTTGAAAAGAAAATGTACTTAAATGGTATTGAACTTCCTAAAGATGTCGTTGAATATTTAGCCTATTCGATTAACACGAACATGCGTGAAATGGAAGGAGCTTTCAATACACTATTGGCTCAAGCTTCTTTGAATAAAAAAGCGATTACCATGGAGTTAGCTAGACTCATGGTAGACAAATTCGTTAAAAGTACTGCCCGCGAAGTTTCCATTGAATACATTCAAAAAGTGGTATGTGATTATTTCGATTTACCAATTGAAATGCTTAAATCGAAAACGAGAAAACGAGAAGTTGTTCAAGCAAGACAAATCTCAATGTATTTCTCTAAAAAGATGACAAAATCTTCGTTGGCAAATATAGGTGCTCATTGTGGAGGAAAAGATCATGCTACTGTGCTTCATGCATGTAGAACCGTGGTGAATCTTTCAGAAACTGATAAGCAATTTAGATTATACCTAGAGGAATTGGAGAAAAAATTGAGTATTCAATAAGCGATTCTTTTAATTCCGTTGATTTATCAATCGATAACTCATAAAACATCTTTTCTCCTAAAAGAAAAAGGATCAAAATTTATTGGAGTTGCATTTCCATGTAATTCGATTGATGCATTCAAATCGGTTTTAGCTGATATACAAATTGAATTCCCAAAAGCAACTCACTATTGCTATGCCTACCGTTTTTTTGGACCACCTGTTTCTTTCCGGGTAAATGATGATGGCGAACCTTCGAATTCTGCGGGAATCCCAATATTTGGTCAAATTCAATCTTATGAGTTATTTGATATTGGAGTTGTTGTTGTGCGGTATTATGGCGGAACAAAATTGGGCGTCGGAGGTTTGGTTCAAGCGTATAAAGGTGCAGCGAAATTAGTACTTGAAAATTCAATTATTTGTCACCAAGAGCCCACGAATGTCTTTAAAATTTCAGGGGACTTTCTTTCTATCACTCAACTATTATCGTTTTTAAAAAAACAAGAGATAAAGATAATATCTCAAAACCTGGCACAAGAAGCTGAAATTAGTATTGAATTGACGGATTCCAAAACACCAATAATACTGCCGAATTTGAAAGAATTCAAAATAGAAGTAAATCCTGCATAAATTGAACTTTTCATTCGCTTTTTCGTTACTTTTACAAAAATATATTTTATGAATTCGATTTTAGCTCACACGCACTCTGGACTACGTTGGGTAGTACTTGGTTTATTGGTTTACGCAATTTTAAATGCGCTTCGTAAAAAGAGCACCTATGAAAAAAGTGATCGCCTGTTGAATATGTTTACTATGGTTTCATTGCACATTCAGTTAGTTCTTGGTCTAGTACTGTACTTTACCTCATCAAAAGTTAGTTTTATGGAAGGCTGGATGAAAGTTGAATTACTACGCTTTTATGGGATGGAGCATATTCTAGTAATGATTATAGCCATTGTGCTTGTTACTATTGGACACGGGAAAGCAAAACGAGCTTTGGACGTGACGAAAAAACATAAAACTATTATTCTTTATTACTCAATAGGTTTACTATTAATTTTAGCATCAATTCCATGGCCATTCAGAAAATTAGGAGCTGGTTGGTTCTAACATTTTTAGGTACTACTTTTTCAATTCTTTCTTCGTGTGCCAGTGAAACTGAGAAATCCGAAGCAGAAATACCAGTCTCACCGAAAGAAGAAGCAAAACAACTCTACACACTGCACTGTGCATCTTGTCATGGTATGGATGGTAAATTAGGTGGTTCAGGATCAAAAGATTTATCTAAATCAACCTTATCTGAAACAGCGATGATTGAAATAATCACACATGGAAAAAATAACATGCCAGCGATGAAAGATATAATTAATGATTCATCTAAAATCAAGAACTTAGCAGATTTTATTAAAACACTCCGAAAATAAATGAGTACAGGCCATGTAACTGTAGACGCAATTGAAGAAAGATGCATCTTAGTGGGCGTTATTTCTGCTGATATTACCGAAGAAATTGCCTTGGATTATATTGATGAATTAGAGTTTTTAGCTACCACAGCCGGAGCAATTACAGTCACTCATTTTTTTCAAAAACTTCCTTATCCGAATCCAAAAACCTATGTTGGAACAGGGAAGTTAGCTGAAATAAAACAATTTATTTGGGAAAACGATATCAATTTAGTCATATTTGACGATGAACTTTCTCCTTCACAATTGAGGAACATAGAGCGGGAATTGGAATGCAAAATTTTGGATCGAACCATTTTAATTTTGGACATTTTTGCCAGTCGTGCCCGTACCTCTCATGCCAAAACACAAGTTGAACTTGCTCAATTGCAATACATGCTTCCTCGTTTAACCCGCATGTGGACACACTTGGAGCGACAAAAAGGAGGAATCGGAATGCGCGGTCCTGGGGAAACCCAAATTGAATCAGACCGACGAATTATTAAAACTCGGCTTGCTTTATTAAAGGAGAAATTAGTTGAAATTGATAAGCAAATGTTCGTTCAACGTAGCAATCGAGGACAATTGGTGCGAGTAGCTTTAGTTGGCTATACCAATGTTGGAAAAAGCACCTTGATGAATCTATTAGCAAAATCAGATGTTTTTGCAGAAAATAAATTATTTGCCACACTGGATACCACTGTTCGAAAAGTAGTAATCAATAATTTACCTTTTCTTTTGACAGATACGGTTGGATTTATCCGCAAATTACCGCATCAATTGATTGAATCCTTCAAATCAACATTGGATGAAGTCCGAGAAGCTGATTTATTGGTGCATGTTTTAGATATATCACACCCCAATTTCGAAGATCATTATAAGGTTGTCAATGAGACCTTGCTTGAATTAGATAAGGAAGAAAAACCAACGATTTTAGTTTTCAATAAAATTGATGCCTATTTCACTATTGAATCTGACTTGGAGGATGAAAACCCATTATCTCCCCTTGAAAAATTAAAGAAAACATGGATGGCTCGCATTGATGGATCAAAATGTGTCTTTGTTTCCGCTCACACAAAGGAAAATATTGAAGAACTAAAAGAATTAATGTACAACGAATCCAAAGAGATTTTCAAGGTTCGGTACCCGTATAATGATTTCTTGTACTGATAGGTTTTCAACGTAGCTCTTTTTATTACTTTACGTATTATTTCAAAATTGATTCATTCTCTCGGTTATCTTTGAGTAAAATGTAATCTATGCCCGATTTATCAATTTATTTCTCTGCTCTTGAACCGACTGATACTCACTACACAGATGATCAGATTGGGTCTAAAATAATTTCAAACAATGGAGTTTTTCCGGAATTATCTTCAGAAGGAATTGCTTTAATTTTTGTTCCTGAATTTCGAGGAGAAAGCAATCCAACCTCAGGAATTTCATTACATGAAAGTTTTCGAGAAGCATTTTGTAAATTGAACTTCCAACAAACATGGAAATTCAACTTGTACGATTTAGGAAATATCCTTCCTGGACAAGAATTGAATGATACTTATTTTGCAGTAGCACAAGTTGTAGCGACACTGATTAAAAAACGCATTATACCTGTAATAATAGGCGGAAGTCAAGATTTAACGTTGGCCATGTACTCCGGATATGAAAAACTGGAACAAACAATCAATACCTGTTCTATTGATTATAAATTGGATCTTGGAAACATTGAAAAACCCGCAGATGCAGATGGGTACATGAGTCATTTGTTAATGAAACGCCCCTGCTATTTGTTCAATCACGCCAATATCGGATTGCAAATTCCATATGCCGGTTCCGTTGAATTAGAACTTTTTGAAAAACTTTTTTTTGATGTTTGTCGCTTGGGTGAATTCAATGCGGACTTCAGAAAAGCCGAGCCCCATTTGCGCAATGCAGATCTTTTGTCCATTGATTTCAACTCGATTAAAGCATCTGAAACTGGCTTAAAAAACGCCTTACCCAATGGTTTTTATGCGGAACAAATTTGTCAAATAGCCAAATACGCAGGAATTAGCGATAAATTATCGAGCCTTGGAATTTTTAATCATCACAGCAATTCGACAACCCAATTAGCCGATCATTTATTGGCCGAAATTATCTGGTATTTCATCGATGGATATGCTGAACGCAAAGCAGATTTCCCAGTTGGAAGCAAAAAAGACTATACACAGTTTATTGTCACCATGGAAAATATGCAAGACGACATTGTTTTTTATAGAAGCAATAAATCAGACCGCTGGTGGCTTGAAGTTCCTTATCCTCCGCAAGAAGGGATTAAATATGAACGACACCACATGATTCCGTGTGATCATGCCGATTATGAGAAGGCCATGAATAATGAATTGCCTGATTTATGGTGGAAAACCTACCAAAAATTGATTTAATTAAACCAATAAATTACATCCTCTGAGTATGCTATTATCCATTCTACCGGAAATGGTAAAATAATCTGCGTATTTTCTCCCGAGATCATCAGTTGCAATGAAAGAACAACTGTATAGATTTGCCAAATCTATGATGTTGACCCCTCCTAATTTTCCTTCTTCTTCAAAAGTAAGTGGATCATACACATCCCTGATCAATATCTTCATCCACTTTGGAGTTTGAAAAAGGCCCTCTTTTTGACTATATGCTTGCGAAAGCAGCTCGGTCATGCCATATTCGGACATGACGAAATTAAGATTCAATCCTTGTTTTAGAATAGCATGAAGCTCCTCTTTAATCAATTCTCTTCTTCGTCCTTTCATTCCCCCGGTTTCTATTACACAGGCTTGAGAAAAATCAGATCCTGTTTCAGCTAAATCCAACAAAGCATAGGAAACACCAATTATCACACACTTTTTATTTGCCTTTATTGCTGCACGATATCTTTTTTGGACTTCCTTTATGGAATTTAAAACAAATCCAGATAAATCTGTTGCCGTTTTTTTTATCAAGTCTTCAACCATAAATACTAAACTTGAATCTCCTTGTTCCACATAGTTTGGAAGCAAAGCCAAAATTACTTGCTCTTCGGGTTTTCCAATAAACTGTTCATAGCTCTTTAAGAAAGAAGTTTTATATAGTTCAATGTCCGCTAAAAAATGTTGACTACGCTCGCTATCTGTGGTGCCACTACTTTTAAAAATAATTTCCGTTTTTTTATCGTGTGTAATTATTTTTCGGGTTCGAAAAAATGAAATTGGCAAAAAGGGAATTTCTTCTATACACGTTGGTTCCGGTTTATTTAGAATGCGAACATATTCTTTGTAAACCAAACAGTTATCGCGCTGAAAATGAAATACCTCTAATGCTTTCTTTTCGAACTCTACCTCATCCTTAATTGAAAAAATGGACTGAATATCAACCATATTACATGTTTTCAAGGTCTATGGTGCGCATGGCTATGAACGCCTTTATTATACGATCTCCCACCTCAGGAACTTCTACATGTATTAAATACATTCCGGATGCAACGGGAATATTGGCGTGATTCGTTAAATTCCAATCTTGAAAAGTTACAGGACTATCCTTTTTAATCGTTCGAATTAATTTTCCATTTGAACTATATATACGAATCAAACATCTCTCTGGAAGATTAATAATCTTTATTCGGTTGTCCAATTTATTTCTTTCATATTCAGAGAATGCATAATACGGATTTGGTACTACATTAATCATTTTCAATGCTTCTGCCAATTGGTCTTTATCTGCTGTAACAGTTGCAATGTCATCCATGTTCCACGAGTACATTGGTTTACC
>CAMBBW010000064.1 GCA_945863425.1 Lishizhenia tianjinensis | reverse complement strand
CTGCATCATTGTCTCAATTTCTTCCAATCGAAACAACACAATTTTTTGAATTAGTTCTTTAGGAATAGGGTTATCCAAGGAGAATTGAATGGCACCTTTGGAAAATTTAAGTCCAACAAGTTCATTTTCAAGGGCTTTTGTTCTTCCTTCCAAAAAGCAATAGTTAATGGCCGGTAAAAAAAATGATGGTTTTCAGTTTTTTGGGAGGAACCCAAAACAAGTTAGTAAAAGTAATCGTAGGTATTATTTAATTGCAGTAAAACGTTGAAGGAAAAACAGTTTATTCATCAATCGAATAAATATACCACCAATTTTTTCGATTACTTTGAAACAATAATAATTATCGCTGAGTGAAAAACACAAAAAAAATCAAAAGGGATAAAATTTGGAAGCATAATTATTTAGATTTACTTTTAGCAAAAAAAAATTATTTGATTCATTGTGTTTTTAGCCGTTGAAAAATGATATTTCGAATATTTCTTACCCTTTTTGTTGCTTGGACATTTTGTTCATACTCCCAATCTGATACCTCTACACCGAAGAATCTACGGTTAATATATAAAAATCACTTTGGGTTAAGTTTTGGTGGCCCAGGTTTTTTTGGTCCTTATTATGAACATTTTTTTAATCAAAATTGGAGCATTGAAACAGGTTTTGGATCGCTTTTAGTAATTAATTCAGCATATGTAGGAGGGCGATATTATTTTGGCGATAAGTACAAAGTACAAAGATTCTCTCCCTATGTTGGCGCTGCTTTTGGTGCAGGTTTTTACATGGGGGGAGGTGGCTCTGGTGGAATTGATGGTGCTGGAACTCCAATTGGTTATGTACCGGTTGGCATACAATTTCTAAGCCCGAAAGGGTATGCTTTTTCATTCGAAGCAGCGTGTCTTTATTTTGCAGATGAATTAATTCCAATGGGGGCAATGAAAATTCGATTACTCAAAAAGAAGAAGAAAAAGCCAACAAATCATGAGAATGAAAAGCACTCAAAGTCTACCTCATTGAAAAGAAATAGGCAGTATAGTATGGGTATTAATTTAAGTTCTTTTATAAATCCAAATGTTGTGTTTCAGGGTAAACCGGATTTGTTTTTTGCTTCAAATCCAAATTTTGATTTTTTTGTTCAAAAAGAAATTTCTTCAAAATATGCGCTCAGGTTTCCTGCTAGAATAGGCTTAAACGCACGATATAACTGGGAAAGCCGAGTTAATCAAGACATTTATCGAGATGCTAAGAAAACAATAATTGGCGACCTTGGCTTTGAGCCTTTGTTTTATGTATATCGAAATAAAACGCTTACTGGGTATGTTGCTCCAAGTATCAGTGTAGGAATTGGTCGGAACATATCTAAAGAGTATTTAGTTTCTGAATCCCAAGGAGATTATAAATATACCGCCGGAGGATCCGATCCTTATGGTAAATTCGGATGTTTAGTAGGGGTACGCTGGGCTCTAACCAGTTTTTTTCAGCTTGGAATGGAATTCGGAGGATATGTTGCTAATAATTCCCAAAATTATTACAACGGATTATTTGGCAAGTATTTTTTGGTGTGTCAATTGGGTGCTAGAAAATAATTGTTACTGCAAGAAGTTAACTGAAGTTTATTTCGATTCTCTTTGCCAGTTGTAAATCCGATTTAATAGCAAGAACTAATTTTTGGGAAGAACCAAAACAAGTTAGTAAAAGCAAACGAACGTATTACTTAGTTGCAGTGAAGTTATAAACCCAAACAGTTTATGAAAATCAACTAAATGGATGATTTCTAACTACCGGAATTTGCAAGCCAATTAGTTTTTGAATATCGCGAATGTAAGCTTGTTCTTCTTTGTCGCAAAAAGAAATGGCTTTACCACTTGCTCCTGCTCGACCTGTACGTCCAATACGGTGCACATAGGTTTCGGGAATATTTGGAATATCGTAGTTAATCACCAATGCTAATTCGTCGATATCGATACCTCGAGCGGCAATGTCGGTTGCTACCAAAACGCGTAGTTCTTTGTTTTTGAAATTGTTTAGCGCATTTTGACGCGCATTCTGTGATTTATTTCCATGGATTGCAGCTGCTTTAACGTTTGCTTTAATCAAGATTTTCACCACTTTATCTGCCCCGTGTTTTGTGCGGGTAAACACCAATACTGATCCGGTTTTGCTTTCATTTAACAAATGCAACAACAAATCTTTTTTCTGAGCGGTTAGTAGGTGATACAGTTTCTGGTCAATGGTTTCGGCAGTAGAGGAAACGGGAGTAACCACCACTTGTTTTGGGTTCGTTAAAATGGTACTTGCCAGCGTTTTGATTTCCTTTGGCATCGTGGCCGAAAAGAACAAGGTTTGTCTTTTTGATGGTATAAGTTTAATTACTTTTTTCACGTCATGAATGAATCCCATATCCAACATGCGATCTGCTTCATCCAATACAAAAACCTCTAGGTTGCGTAGGTCAATAAATCCTTGTTGTTGCAAGTCTAACATACGTCCTGGTGTTGCCACCAAAATATCAATACCACTTTTAAGTTGGTTCACTTGCTTCAGTTGACTAACGCCACCAAATACAACAGCGTGCCGCACATCGAGGTTTGATCCGTAATCCTTGATGTTTTCCTCAATTTGAATAGCTAATTCGCGTGTCGGTGTTAGAATCAATGTGTGGATTTTTCTACGTCCTTCTGGGCGCTTATTTTTTATTAAATTTTGAAGAATTGGAATAGCAAATGCAGCTGTTTTTCCTGTTCCTGTTTGGGCACATCCCATGATGTCTGATCCAGATAGAATGATAGGAATTGCTTGTTGCTGAATAGGAGTTGGTATTGAATATCCTTTGGTTTTAAGAGCGTTTAAGATCGGCTCGATAAGATCTAGTTCGTTAAATGTCATATATAGATTTTATTCTACGAAGACAAAAAAAGAGTGAACCCATAGAATTTTCACAAAGGTAGACCAACTTTTTCCTGAAACCTATTTTTTTGTGAAATAATGGGATTACGGTTCATGGCAAACAGCTATTTCCGCTAGGTGTTTTGACTCATTCGATAATTATCGGTCACAAAAGGATGTTCCAGCCAGCCTTTATCAAACTGTGCGGCAACTGTCCCACAACCAGCATTGATTTCCAATAAAATGGGGCCTTTGTCCGTAATTGCAATATCAAATGCGATGAGGGGCAATTCGGGATAAACCAGACATGTTTTTTCTATTAATTGAAGTGCCTTGTCCCACATCGGGATTTGAAAATTGAACAGGGTTTTTCCTGATATCGGATTTTTTTCAATTGATTTTCCTGTTTTATCAATTCCCACGGTGCTTAAACGGCCGGTTTTCACATCAACGGATGCGCTAATTGACCCGCCATGCATCATATGGTCGGTGATTGATCCTATGTTTAATTGAATGGAGGCCGCCACAGGCACCTGGTTTTCCTTGGATTTGTTGTAAACGATGTAGCGAACTGTACCGCAAAAATCAGATCCTTGTAATTCAATAATTTCCTTGTGGTTGTAGACAAAAGCTTGATAAATATAATCAGGCAACAGCACGTCGGTGGATGATAGTAGGTGTATTCCTTTCCCTCCATTTGCAAATCGAGGTTTGGCAAGCATACGCTGGATAGTTGATACTACAAGTAACTCAGTGAATGATTTCTTTTCTATGAGGCAGTTGTTTTTTGAATCAGTAACTAAATATATTTCAGGGACTTGAATCCCATTTTGTGTCATTCGCTCATACATTTTGTGTTTGTCGTACGTTATTTCGCGCCGATTGATGTTCAGTTTTTCATAAATTCCATGGGTAATACTTCTTGGAATTATTTTGAGGAGTTCTTCTGTTGAAATATGCGGAAACAAATGAACCACTTTGGCATAAAATGCAGTGTGATAAACAACGGTTTTGAGGTTAACTTTAACTTTGTTTTCTTTCAATAATCGATAATAAAACCGATTATATCTGATTAATTCTCGCAACATGTTTCCGCATCCGATTGTCTTGCTTCGCTTGGAAAGATCAATCAAATAATCCGGAATCTTTTTTAATTTATTGAACATGCTGAAATAAAAACAAAGGTAGCCAATTTGCAGGGTGAATGTAACCTATTTATTGATTTTTCGATGGCGAACAAATTCCCATAAAACAACTCCGGCACACACACCGACATTCAAACTGTGTTTGGTTCCAAACTGAGGAATTTCAATGATGTAGTCCGACAAATCAATGATAGCTTGGTTCACGCCATGAACTTCGTTTCCAAAAATCAATACGTTCGTTGAGGCCTTCAACTCATCAATTTGATTTAACAAAAGCGTTTTTTCTACCTGTTCTATAGAACAAATGGTCTTACCTTCAATTTTTAGTTCTGTGATGAGCTCCACAATTGATTCACGAAATTCCCACTCCACTGTTTCTGTTGCGCCCAACGCTGTTTTTTGAATATCACGATGAGGTGGCTGTGGCGTTATTCCACACAAATATATTTTTTCAATATTAAAGGCATCGGCAGTCCGAAAAAAGGATCCAACATTATTAAATGAACGAATGTCATCCAACACAACTATTACGGGAAATTTTTTTTGATGCTTAAAGGTGTTTTCATCTACTCGATTCAATTCCCATAATTTTAGTTTTCTATTCATCTGTTGATAAGATATTTGGATTTTATTTTGAACTCGAGATCGTGGATTTTATCTTTACAGTTCAAAAATCATAAAATCTTTTCACTTGTCGAAGAATCTGGAAGAAAAAAGTTATGCGGAAACGCCCTTGATGAAGCAATATAATCAAATAAAGGCGCGTCATCCGGAAGCATTACTTTTATTTCGGGTGGGTGATTTTTATGAAACTTTTGGTGCAGATGCTATCAAGACAGCCAAAATATTGGGAATCGTTTTAACAAAACGCAAAAATGGTGCAGCGGCCACAATCGAATTAGCGGGATTTCCGCATCATTCCTTGGAGGTGTATTTACCCAAATTAGTCCGTGCCGGTCAACGTGTAGCAGTTTGCGATCAGTTGGAGGATCCTAAAATGACAAAAACCATTGTCAAAAGAGGGGTTACAGAATTGGTTACGCCAGGCGTGTCTTTCAATGACCAGGTATTAGAAAAAGGGAAAAATAATTTTTTGTGCGCCATTCATATTGGAAAATCAGAACATGGTATTTCCTTCTTGGATGTTTCAACCGGTGAATTTTTGGTTGCCCAAGGAAACCAGGAATATATTGACAAATTAGTAAGTAGTTTTGAGCCTTCAGAAATTGTGTATCAACGCAATAAATCCAAGGAATTTTCAGAGAATTTTACTGGTAATTATTATACTTTTCGCTTCGATGATTGGGCGTTCACCACTGATTTTGCACTTGAGAGCCTCACGAAGCATTTTGGCACAAAATCGTTAAAAGGGTTTGGAATTGAAACCTTGGAAATGGGAATCATTGCAGCCGGCGCCGTATTGCATTATCTCAATGAGAATCAGCACGCAAATTTAGGACACATCACAGCCTTGAATCGGATTGAAGAAGATAAATACGTTTGGCTCGACCGTTTTACTATACGCAACTTAGAATTACTGCATTCGCCTCATGAAAACGCAACCACTTTGGCTGATGTGATTGACAATACACTCACCCCAATGGGAGGGCGAATGATGCGCAGGTGGATAGTGCTTCCACTCAAACACAAAAAACCCATTCAAGAACGACTGGATACAGTGGCATATTTAAAAGAAGAAAGTCAGGTCAATGATTCGATTCGGGAGATTTTGGCTGATATTGGTGATTTAGAGCGTTTGATTTCTAAAGTTGCGGTGAGGAAAATCAATCCAAAAGAATTGGTTTTTTTAAAACGTACGTTGGAACAAATTGCCCCCCTTAAAAACCTTTTACGTGATGCGAAAACAAATGCGATAGTTGATTTAGTAAAACGCTTGAATCCGTGTTTAGAGTTGATCGATTTGATTGAAACAAAATTGGCTGCAGAACCAGCAATTCTTGTGGGTAAAGGGCCTGTTATTCGAGCTGGTTTTCATGCTGAACTAGATGAGATTCGAAATATCCGCGAAAACGGCAGGGATTATTTGGAGGATTTGCAAAAACGAGAAGCAGAAAGAACAGGAATCACCAGTTTGCGAATTGCTTTTAATGGTGTTTTTGGGTATTATATTGAAGTGCGCAACACACACAAAGACAAAGTTCCACCTGAATGGATTCGGAAACAAACCTTAGTAAATGCAGAACGGTATATCACCGAAGAATTAAAGGAATACGAAACCAAGATTTTTGGCGCCGAAGATCGAATTCATCAAATTGAAACAGCTTTATTTCAGGAGATAGTGGAACAAGCATCAAAGTACACCTTGCAAGTACAAGAAAATGCATTATTGATTGCTCGATTGGATTGCCTCAGTTCATTTGCTTTTCTTGCCTTGGAGCGCAATTATAACCAACCTGAAATTAGCGATGGATTGGATTTGGAGTATAAAAATGGAAGACACCCTGTAATCGAAAAACAGCTAAAAACGGGAGAAGAATATATTCCAAATGATTTGCGGATGTCTAATGATGATTTGCAAATCATGATGATTACTGGCCCCAATATGAGTGGTAAAAGTGCTGTTTTGCGTCAAACGGCTTTGATTGTATTATTGGCTCAAATGGGTTGTTTTGTTCCTGCGGATTCTGCTACAATAGGGTTAGTCGATAAAGTCTTTACTCGAGTGGGGGCGTCAGACAACATATCTTCAGGGGAATCCACTTTTATGGTTGAAATGAACGAAACAGCGAGTATCTTGAATAATATTTCCCCTCGAAGTTTGATCTTGTTAGACGAAATCGGAAGAGGAACCAGTACGTATGATGGAATTTCAATTGCTTGGGCAATAGCTGAGTTTTTACATGAAAACCCGAAGGCAAAATGTAAAACCTTGTTTGCAACGCATTATCATGAATTGAATGAAATGACCAAACAATATGCACGTATTAAAAACTATACGGTAGCCATAAAAGAGGTAGGAAAACGCATTCTTTTTCTTCGAAAGTTAATAGAGGGGGGCAGTGAACATTCTTTTGGGATTCATGTTGCTCGTATTGCAGGAATGCCACCAATTGTGGTAAAACGTGCTGAGGAAGTGTTACGCGAACTAGAAGCCACGCATCAGCAAGTTGGAAATCATAATGATGCAGTAAAATCCGCAAAGCCAGATATGGCCAATATGCAGTTGAGCTTCTTTCAATTAAATGATCCGGTTTTAGAACAAATTCATGAAGAATTGATCATGATAGACATCAACACATTAACTCCGGTGGAGGCCTTGATGAAATTACACGAAATCAAGAAATTGACAGGGGGGTAATTGCTAAAGTTTCATTATTGGAAATAGTCCACATTTATTGAAAGCCCAATTCGCAAAGGAAATACACCAACGGTTTCATTCTTTTTAAATAATGAGGTCAATTGATATCCTGCAAAAAGGCCTACATAACTATAGCCTGCACGAATCGTTCCTTCCAAATTGAAACGCGTTGAATTATAGCTGGAATAAGTATAATGAGTGAAATTATCCCCATTTCCGTCTGTTCCTTTTTGAACTAAATAGGAAGAAAATCTCCAATAGCCAATGACTCCAGCGCTTACATAAAAATTCTTTTTGGTATCTTTTTTTGTTGCAAATTCCAGTAAGAGCGGGATGCTAATATAATGACTTGTGAGTTTGTTTGTTTTTAGGTTACTCAAGCCATCGATGGCATAAACAGAATCCGAGGAGTGTACTAATTGGTAGTTTGTTTGCAAACCAATCCCTTTGATGGAATAACCTAAGCCGGTTGTAATTCCAAGATATTGTTTGAAGAGTGGAAACTTGTATTCAGCAAAATTGTAGTTAAAATTCCACGATTTTCCGGTTTTATTTTCCCAATATCGATGTTGGTCAAACGTGGTGGTACCACTTGAACTTAATAGTTGAATCATACCGAATTCAAACCCCGCCCAATTAGGTTCATACAGTTTATCATCTTCATCGTCTTCTGAAACTTCTGAATTGGCAAAATTTATGGGTAAAAGGCATTGTAATTTAGTGGTTTCCCCGGCAACCGTCCCTGGAATCCATTGAGGCATTAGTTCAATTACACGTTTTGCCTCATTCACAAATGCATCACAATCTGTATTGTTTGCTTCAAGTTCAATATTTGTTATCGTTCCATCTTTTTCAACCATAAATTTCATGAACACCCTTCCGCTTGCCTGCATGTCTATGCAGATTTCAGGAAATTCCAGATTATCAACTAAAAATTGATTGAGAGCTTTTTCTCCTCCAGGAAATTGTGCGTCGGAATTTCCTTCTTGAGTAAAAATAAACGTAGAAACCACCAAAAAAGCAAGACTAAAACAATATTTCATAAACTAAATTTAATATGCAAATGTACTGATTTTGAGTATAAATCTCATATATCATTCATACCTTTGAGGACCATGAAAAATGCAAAGAAAACAGCTTATAAAACCATATTCTGGAGCATTGTTTCAAGTGTTTTACTTTCTTTAATTAAAGGGTTTTCCGGAACTGTTGGGCATTCAGACGCATTAATTGCCGATGCAATTGAATCTGCAACGGATGTGCTAGCCTCCTTTTTAGTGCTATTTGGGATTTATTATTCCACGAAACCTGCAGATGATGATCATCCATATGGTCATGGAAAAGCAGAGGCCCTTGTCACTTTTGGTGTTGTTGGGTTTTTATTAATATCAGCTACATTAATCGCTTATAATGGAATTCAACATTTATCTGTAGACCAAGAACAACCTGAGTTATTTACGGTTTTTGTGTTAATTGGAATTATTATTTGGAAAGAATTATCGTATCGTTATGTTTTGTCTAAAGGAAAAAAGATAAATTCTTTATCGCTTCAAGCCGATGCCTGGCACCATAGAAGTGACGCAATCTCTTCCTTGATTGCTTTAACAGGAATTTCTTTAGCTTTAGTTTTTGGCCCGGCCTTTTCCAAGGCTGACGATTGGGCAGCTATTGCGGCATCATTATTTATCGTTTACAATGCCTTTGTAATTTTTCGACCGGCTTTGGGTGAAATATTGGACGAGCACAACCACCATGAATTAATTGATAAAATTAAAAAACTAGAAACTCATGTTGTTGGCGTAGAGGGGATTGAAAAGTGTTTAGTGAGAAAAACGGGCATGACTTATTTTGTTGATTTACACTTGGAAGTTAAAGGCTCTATTTCTGTAAGTGAGGGACATAAAATTGCGCACGATTTCAAAGATTATCTATTACAACAACTCCCTGAAATTCATGATATTCTAATTCATATTGAGCCATATAATAATTTAAAACAACCCGGTTCTATCAAGCAACCAACAAATCATTCAAGCGTCTAAAACCAACTTGGCCAATAGAAACTTTATTTTTGCAAAAATGGATGTTAATAAATTAAACCCTGTTCGTTTTTTAGTTAAGAAATCAATTTTATTTTTATACCTTTCAATAAAGACCATATAAACGGATGAATATCAAGCAATTTATCATACTACTTTTTGTTTTTTTTACGGGCAATATGTTTGCTCAAAACGCCAATTTCCAAGCGGTAGATTCAACCCAGTGTCCAGGAAGTTTGTTTGTTTTAACTGCCAATAACACCACCTATCCTTCTACTTCATATACTTGGCAAATAACAAGCCCAACGGGAGTTGTAAGTAATTACTCTGGAAATGATACGATTGGTGTTGTACTAACTGCAGTAGGTTTGTATGATGTGAAATTGACTGTCATTTCGGGAGGGACTGCTAGCGTAACAAAGTTTGACTATCTTACTGTTTATGCAAAACCATCAATCATTTATAGTGTTACTCCAACAACGGGTTGTTCACCCATGAATGTGGTTTTCAATGGGTCCTGTGCAGCAGGTAGCGGGTCAATTGTTTCTTATTCAATCAATACGGCAAATGGTTTTATTTCTTCAGCAGAAGATTTTTCATACACCTATACAAATTCCACTTCTGGAAATTTAATTTTTAAGCCAAAGGCAACTATTACCAATTCTGTGGGCTGCTTTGACACCTTAACGATTGCAACGATTACAGTAAAGCCCTCTCCAAGCTTGTCAAGTCCAATAAACCCTAATGCTATTTGTAGCGGTAGTACTTTTAATTATACACCAACAAGTTCCACGGCCGGATGTACTTTTAGTTGGTCGCGTCCAGCAATCCCAAATATTACCCCTAGTACCGGATCTGGGACAGGAAACATTAGTGAGACATTGACTAATAGCACAAGCTCAAATATTTTAGTTTCTTATCAAGTTACCACAACGGCGCCAAATGGTTGTTCCACAATACAAACAGTTCTTGTAACGGTTCGTGCATTACCCACGATTACGGTTGATTATCCCACTTTAGCAGTATGTAATGGTTCTTCGGATACTATAACAGCTACCGCAAGTGGAACAACAGGAACATACAGTTGGAGTAATGGTTTATCAACACCATCAATCATTGTTTCAACCGCTGGAACATATACGGTTAACTATTCTGATGGATTTTGTTCTAGTGCGACAGCAACATCAGTAGTAACATTAACGTCTCCCCCTGCTATTACTAATTCAACTCTTGCCCAAAGTGTTTGTACAGGGGTTGCCACAACCGCGGTTCCATGGACAAGTTCTTTAGCTGGCACAATCTATTCCTGGACGGCAACAGCAACACCGGCTGCGTCATTGAGTGGGTATTCTGCAAGTGGAACGGGGAATTTACCCATCATGACAATTATTAGTAGCAGCGCAAGTAATGCAACGGTCACTTATACTGTAACACCAATAGCAAACGGATGTGCGGGACCACAAATTAGTTATGTTATTACGATTTATCCAAAACCAGTTAATAACTACACAATAGCAACAAATAATGCGTGTTCTTCTCCCGTTACAACCTCCTACACATCTACTTCTACCAATGCAACCGGGGGTGTTTCGTGGACTTTTCCTGGCGGATCTCCAGCATCATATGCCGGGGCGGGCCCTGTACCGGTGACATACAATTCGTCTGGTAATTTTAGCATTACCATGACTTCCACAAGTACGAATGGGTGTATAACAACAACAACTTTTCCGAATACAATTACGGTAGGATCTGGGGTTCCACCAACGGGAACAATTGCAATCACAACCCCTGTTTCTCAGTGCTTAACAGGAAACTCTTTTTGTTTTAATTTTTCAGGAACTGGTGCCGATACTTTAAGATGGGATTGGGGAGACGGAAGTGCATTTGAATATACAGACCCTTTGGTAAATCCAACGTGTCATACTTTTAATACTGTGGGAACATTTGTTGTAACAATGATTCCATTTAAAACAGTGGGACCCGTTTTAAGTTGCTCAGGAACAGCGACACAAATCACAGTAATTGTAAAAGGGCCGGTCGCTTCATTTACGGCTAGTACAGTTGATTGTGATAACCAATTAACAAGAACATTTACAAATGCTTCAACAGGAACAACAGCCAGCACAACTTATGCATGGTCATTTGGTGATCCCAGTTCAGGCGCATTAAACTCTTCAACATTACCCTCACCTTCACATACTTTTAGTTCTTATAGTTCTCTAGCTTACACCGTTACACTTACGGCAGCAGATGTAACAACGGGTTGCCTTAATTCAACGGCTACAGCATCTATCAGTTGTTTTCCTAATACTTTAGCTTCATTTCAAGCATTTTCTCCTTCTTGTGTTCCAACGTGGAATGGTACTGCATTTTCTCCTACAACTTGTGTGGCAACCAATCAGGTTTGTTTAGGAAGTATCCTAACTTTTGTAAACACAACACCTTCTCCACAATTGGGTAGTACAGGTTCTTCAAGTAATTTTTCGCAATGGGATTGGAACCCTGCAAATGGTTACCAATGGTCAACGGGAACTTATTTTAAAGGAACGCCACGGGCGTATACTTTCTCAGAAACATCCGTTTTACAATCAGCAAATATTGCATGGACACCTGGTGTTTATCCAATCGCTATGCGAAACAGAAGAGATAATATTACAACCATAGGGACAAATTCTTCAACTGTTTCTTGCTATCAAATAGTTACAAATACAATTAATGTAAATGGAATAATTGGAACATTCTCTGCTCCAGATACTGTTTGTGTTGGTTCATCTTTTACTGCTACTGATAATTCATCTGCTCCCGTAACTTCAATTGCCTCTCGTTTATGGAATTGGGGAGATGCTACAACTACCTCTGGAAATGTTTCTAATCCATCTCATACGTATTCAACTCCTGGTGTTTACACAATAACCTTAACGGTAACAGACGCTTCCGTTTTAGCGTGTACGAAAACAACGACGCGAACAATAATTGTACGTAAACCTACAGCTAGTTTCACTATTAACCGTAATTATATTTGTAATAATCAAACTGTTGTTGTTACAAATAACTCAACGGGGGTTGGTCTTTCAACCTATAGTTGGTCCGCCACAAATGCATCCCCGGCAACAGCAACAGGATCAAGTTTTGGGACATTTACATTTACTCAGCAAGGTAATCAGTCCATTACTTTAACCGTTACCGACAACCTTGGATGTGTAGACAATACCACGATAGCAGTTTCTGTTTTTGATGTTTTAGCAGCCGCAAATCCTCCGACTGCCGTGTTTAGTTGTTTTAATTCCTCTCCTCCTAACCAAGTAACATTTACCAATTTATCAACAAACAATGTCGATATTACATCTGCTCAATGGGATTTTGGTAATGGTCAAACTTCTACATCTTGGTCACCCTCAACTACTTATACTCTTCCTGGAACATATAATGTCTTATTAACGGTAACTTCATTGACCGGTTGTACAAGCACACAGCAAGTTTCAACTATAACTGTGGGAGGGCCTTCTGCTACTCTTGATATTACTAACGCTAGTTTAACGGGATGTACCTGCTACAACGCAACTATTTCAGTAATAACGAATAATGTATCATCAGTTAGTTTCTTTCCTTATGGATCTGGTTCCTTCAGTTCTTTAACGCCAAATACCACTCAAAATATTTCACAGTCCTATTGTAATACTGGGACAACCCCTATAACTGTAACCCCTGCGGTTTATATTGCAGGGAATGCTGGTTGTAATGGGTTGATTAATTTTACAGAAACGATTACAATTAATCCAAAACCTTCAATAACTGCAATGACCAGTACGGTTTGTAGTGGAGTAGCCTTTAGTTCAACCCCAGTCAACACAACAAATGGAGTAGTTCCAGCAAGTACTACTTACAGCTGGTCTGCACCAACGGTAACTGGAGCAATGACGGGTGGAGCCTCTGGAACATCAGCAACGAGTATCACCGGAACATTAACAAACCCAACAAATACAGCACAAACAGCGACGTACACAGTAACACCAACCACTGGAACGTGCGCAGGAACCCCCTTCACATTAACCGTTACGGTAAATCCATCCCCAGCAATAACTGCAATGACCAATACGGTTTGTAGTGGAGTAGCCTTTAGTTCAACCCCAGTCAATACAACAAATGGAGTTGTGCCTGCGAGTACTACTTACAGCTGGTCTGCACCCACGGTAACTGGAGC
>CAMBBW010000063.1 GCA_945863425.1 Lishizhenia tianjinensis | reverse complement strand
ATTGTTTCCGGAAGTTGATTTAATGCATTTTCTAGTTGTTCTGGATTTGGAGCTACTCCGTGCCACTTGTGTGAACCCATCATATAATCAACACCTTGACCCATTTCGGTTGTCATGATGATGATGATTGGTTTTCCTTTTCCGCACATTGCTTTTGCTTTTTGCATCGTATTTCGAATAGAATCAAAATTGTGTCCATCCATTTCCAATACCTCCCAACCAAAAGCTTGCCATTTTCCTTTTAAATCTCCGAGCGATAAAACTTGTTCAACATCTCCGTCAATTTGTCTTCCGTTAAAATCAATTGTAGCAATCACATTATCCACTTTATTGGCGGCAGCATACATGGCAGCTTCCCAAATCTGACCTTCTTGTAGTTCACCATCACCATGCAAACAATAAACCAAAGAATTATCTCCATTTAATTTTTTTGATAATCCGGCCCCAATTGCAACAGACAATCCTTGGCCGAGTGACCCTGAAGCCATTCGAATACCAGGTAATTTTTTATCCGTCGAAGGGTGACCTTGAAGTCTTGAAGATAATTTTCTAAATGAACCCAATTCAGCAGCAGGAAAATACCCGCTTCGCGCTAAAACACTATACCAAACCGGAGAAATATGCCCATTGGAAAGAAAAAACAAGTCTTCATTTTTTCCATCCATTTCAAACTGTTGGGAATCATATTTCATTTGCTCGAAATAGAGGAACGTTAAAAAATCAGCGCACCCAAGGGAGCCTCCAGGATGACCAGAGTTGACAGCCGAAACCATTCTTAAAATATCCCTTCTTATTTGTGTAGCTGTTCTAACTAATTCTTCGTTTTGCATGATATTTTTTTTTAAAACTATGCAAAACTAACTTTAAATACTTTAGTAAAGATTTGAAAACTTTAAACAATTAATGCAACTTTTCAACTATCTTAGTAGTCAATTATAGACGAAACAAAAAAACAACATGAAAACAACTTTCTTTATTACAGCATTAATGGTGGTTTTATCCTCATTATCAATAGCGCAAAACTATAATAATGAACTTCTGAAAAGTTACACTAAAAGTGAAATGCAATCCATGGATATTGAAACATTTAAAGCCTTGGAATATGGAATTGAACATGCTATTTACTTTATTGCAACCCCAAAGGAAAAGCAAGTGGATTTTCCAACAATTAATAACCCAAAATTACTAACAAAATATACTGAATTAGGATTGAAAATCAAAAACGAAAATCAGTATTTTGTAATGAAGGAATCAAACCAGTTAATGGTTGTGAAATCTTTGTTTGTTTTGAAAAATGAATTATTGAACAAGAATAAAAATTAATATGAAACATATTTTTACATTCGTTTTTGCATTTTTAGCTTCGAGTTATTTTAGTCAAACAGTTATAATGGGAGATGCTGGATTTTTACAAAGTAATCCAATTGACTGTAATACATTTGGAATTGTAGGCACTAACTTTCAAGACCCCGGCGGCACTGGTAATTATCTTCCTAATTTTAATGATACAACAGTTTTTTGTCCTGATTTGACATTAGGAACGAAGGTGACATTGACCTTTGCAATTAATGCAGGATTTCAATTTAATGTCGACGGTTCAGATTTTATTTATGTTTATGATGGGCCAACAACAAGCTCACCTTTGTTAGGGATTCATAATTCTGTAACTGATCCAACAGGTTTTGCATACCAAGCATCTTGGAATAACCCATCAGGTTGTTTGACGGTGGTATTTATTTCAAATGGTGTAACTGAAGGAACAGGATGGCTTGCGAACGTGCAATGTGGTAATCAGTATCAACCGTTTGAAGGGCATATCGAAGCTTATGTCAACGGAACAGGGCCAAATGCACTTAATCCTTTAGATACAGGATATGTTGATGTTTGTTTTGGTGATAGTATTTTGTTCATAGCCAAACCGATTTTTCCTAATTCCATTGAAACAACGGGTTATGGTTACTCTCAAAATGTGAACACAAATATTGTTTTTGATTGGGATATTACAGATGGTGGAACTTATCCACAAAATGATTCAATTTGGTTTACGCCTCCAGCTAGATCCGGTTATCTTGTTGATGTGAAAGCAACTGATCAATTTCCATTGAGTGAGCGCGTTCGATGTAAAGTTCGCGTGTCTTTACTGCCTAGCTTTGCTGGAACTGGACCTTTGGAAGATTCTGTTTGTTTGGGATTAAACACAGAATTAATTGGGGGAGTTACAACTCTAGATACTGTTGGTGTTACAATTCCACCGGGTACGTTTGAGTTGGGAGGTAATTACGCCGGATTAACCTATTTACCGGATGGTTCGGGTCAACAATATACTGCTCCTATCAATATATCTGGTTTTCCTACTGATGCCACTATTTCAAATGATCAAGATTTGAACCAAGTATGTATCACCATGGAACATTCTTATTTGGGTGATTTGGAAATTTGGCTAGAATGCCCATCTGGGCAAATTGTACCATTGGTTAATTCATACGGTGCAGGAGCAATCCCTGGTGGAAATAGCGGAGGAGGAACATTCTTGGGTCATCCAATTGATGATTCTGGTGGCGGTGGTCCGGGAGTGGGATGGGAATATTGTTTCAGTTCAGTATTTAATACAATTACTGGTTCAATGACGGCAAATTTAACCAATACTGTCACAGTTGCATCTCAACCACCTTTATCAGCAGGTACATCAATAGACCCAAGTGATACATATCAACCCGAAACTGCCTTTTCTACTTTTACTGGTTGCCCAATTAATGGTGTTTGGACAATTCATGTTCAAGATAATTTAGGTATTGATGATGGATATATTTTTGAATGGGGTTTATTTTTTGATGCCTCTTTCTTCCCTGGATTAGGTAGTTATCAAACAGAGGTGGATACTAGTTGGTGGACTGCGGACCCAACGATAATTTCTGGTCAAACTGATACTGTTTTGGTTGTTCAACCCAATCAAGTTGGTACTTATGGTTATACGTTCAACGTAATTGATAATTTTGGTTGTCAATATGATACTACGGTTGCATTTGTTGTATTGCCGTTAGCCAATATCTTTGAGGATACAATTGCTTGTAATGACTATTTTCAAGTTTCTGGAACGACAGCTTTTAATGGTGGTGTATGGTCTGCAATAGATACAGCAATCAATTTTTCAAATAGCACAAGTAATAATCCTATTGTCGTCACTTCGACCCCGGGAATTTATGAGGTGGTTTTTACGGATAATCAATGTAATTATTCGGATACAGGAAGAATTGAATTTCCTCCCCACCTGTATATACAACTTTTAGATACAATTATTTGTCAGGGTGCTAGTTTTGAATTGAATCCATTAACAGTAAATTCGGGAACCCTTCAAGCGGGCTACAATCCGTTGTATTTCTTTATGTGGGACAATGGTACTACAGACTCAATACGTATTGTAAATCAGCCTGGAAATTATGTTGCTTCCCTATCGAATGTTTGTTATACGGTTTCTGACACAGCAACTATTGGAGATAAAGTGTGCGAAATCACAGCTCCAAATATTGTAGTGTTATCCTCTCAAGCAGGAAACAACACTTTCTTTGTTAATTACAGTGGATTGGAAGCATTTAACTGTGCAATCATAAATAGATGGGGGAACAAAATTTATGAATATACCGATCCGGCCGGTGGATGGGATGGTAAAACGCAGGGTGGAACATTAGTGGAGGAAGGCGTGTATTTCTACAAAATAAATGCAACTCTACAAGGAGGAGAAGATATTCAATTGCATGGATTTGTTCATTTGAAATATTAAGAGTGAAAGGCTGTTAATTATTTTTGGATAATGCATACTAAAAAAGGATCTCTAGGGATCCTTTTTTATGCTTTTAGAATTCTTTGTTCGTTATAATAGAATACCTGAATTATGCTCCAATAGCTCTTAAGAGATTAATTAAGAACTTATACTGTTAGAAATCTCAACTGTTATCACTGTTTGAATTAGGTTAGAAAATCATTTATTCAAGCCTTAGTTACAAAGTTGACTTCCAATCTTACTCATCCAATTTTAAATTAGATTTTTTGAGATCAATTTTTCCTTTTGGTTTTAGGAATTGATAATAGGTAAAGTCTTGTTTTGTCTTAATTCCGGTTCCATATAAAATTGCTTCAGGAGTTTTAATAGTAACCTTAGATGTGGTATAAATAAGGCTATCCTTTTGCCTCCAGTCTAACCGTTCTGTTTCCAATGATTGTTTTTTCTTGATGTTGTAGAGTTTCACTGAGTCTTGCACGAACATCTCGCCTTTAGTGAAATTAATCTCACCATATAGAGCAGTTAATACAGAGACAATTTCTCCTTTGCTTGAATAAAAGTTAACCTGAACCTTGTCTTTAAGTTTCGTAATAGATTCTTGATTACGTTCAATTTCAGTTATTTTGGCGATCACCTCAATTTTAGCTTTTCCAGAATCTAAATAAATAACATCTAAATCTTGTATAACCTCGTTTGGGGTTTTTTCATTAAATGTTACCTTTTCTATTTCATCTATATCATTCACACAAGATGAAATGATACATCCAATCACAAGAAAAATAGAATTATGAAATTTACTTAACCGATACAGTGACACCCCAACAACTTAGTGATTGAGAACTAGGATTACCTGCATCAAACCTCTCATCTGCAGTTGGTAATTGAGACCTGTACGAGCCGATTAATCCACCCACATTTGCACCAGCACTTTGAGCTTGTTGAAGAAGATTAACAGCGTGATAAAAATTACACTTTCTTTCGAATGTGGTAGATCCACAGCTGTTTGCTAATTGTCCAACGCATTGACCTGCAATTTTTAAACCATCACCACGGTATTTACCAGAAAGACCCATTGCTGCATTGTAGGCAGATTTATAGTTACCACCGTTAAACATGGATAAAACCCGATTATACTCTTGAGCAGCAATTTTCTCTTGTACTCGTGTGATTTCTGCTTCTATTTCTTTTTTCTCTATTTCATTTTTAGCCATTCCACGTGCTTCTTTGAATAAATTCATTGATTCAGTAGTATTTCCTTTCATTGTAAGCAATTTCGCTTTGGCAAGAATTGATTTGTATGAACGATCAATTTTCAATAAAGTGTCAATTAAAATCACATATTCGTTTGAACTAGTGCAAGATTTATCTTCTAATAGATTGATAAGATTGTTCACAGTAACCAATTTTTGGTCTTTATCTTTTGGTAATGCTTTCAAATAAACTGAAATTTCGGGCAAAATGTCTTCACACGATTTAATTGCTAAATTCAATGTGTTCGTTATATAATTGGGTGTTTCTTCGTTTAACGCTTTATCAACACACATTTTGCTTAGAATAAAATATTCAGAAATCATTCTGGCTTTTACTTCCGCTTGTTTTTCTGCAGGTGCATTCAAATACATGTTGTAAATATTTAAATAATAATTTTTCACAACCTCATCATCTAATTTGATAGTAGCGTCATTAATTGCTTTTTTGAAGAAAACATCTGCTTTTTCTCTGTTAATACTACTTCCTTTAAGGTAATTAGATGCGCGGATGCTGTTTTTAGCATCGTTGATTCCTTTAATATCCATACGCTCCAATAAATTATTCAAGGAGTCGTAATAAATTTTAGCATTAGCTGTATCTCTCTTAATTAAATCATTCAAAACACGTTGTACGAATCGGTAATTTTTTAAATCAAAATCAGCACATAATCTCTCTGCTTTCAAACGAAAATCAAGCTCTTTTTTATACTCGCTAATCGCTGCAGATGTATTACTGATCGAATCCATAGTCATGGCTGCTTTCTTTGCTCGTTGAGCATCAAATAAAGGTTTTTTCCCCGCTCCATTTGTTAAACAATCTGATGTTTGCGCATTTAAACCTAAAGCAGTGAATAAAATAACGCTAATTACTAATGATTTCATAACTGTTAATCTAATTTTCTTTTTCTAAACCATTTATCAAAAACCGAAGGCGACAAAATTACACCAAAATTTATAGTTGCATATTTCTCACTCAAAGAATTTTCAATATTTGTGTTATTTGATCCCAAGGTTATACCAAAATTAACTGATGATAATGATTGTTGGGCAAATATCGGGAGGCCAATTCCAAAGGTTATGCCAAAATGTTTATTTTCTTGATTTGAATTCAAATAAGTAGATTTCTCCTGGAAAAACCCAGCTCGGTAAAACATTCGTTCATAAAATTTTGTGAGCGAATTATTTTCGAAATAATTTCGTTCTGGAATCCACTGTATACCAAAACCAAATCGTTGATTTTTAGCAAGATTAGAGGTTTTTGTTACTGTGTCAAACGTTTCGGAATAGTTGGAATAATCCACGCTTGCTAGATTGCCTATAATCTTTAGTTCTGAGTTCAATTTCCGGTTATTTTTCACAAGGTTTTTATACTTTAACGTGTATTCAAATCCTACTTGCATTGAACTAGGCATACGTACACCCCCATTTGCCGTGTAATATGAAATGGTGTCAAAATATTTTTCATTGAAAACATTACTTGAGTAATACAATCCATTACTATACTTTGAATTTAATACTTGATTGGGTTCTATTGAGAAACCTATATTTATCTGAGAGTTCTTTGAAATTTTTTGCTGAAACATTGCTCCAATTTGATAGTACCACGAGGAAAAATTAAGTTGTGTCTTTTCCACACCTCCTTTGACGGAATTACTAGCAATTAATCTACTTAATCTATCGTTGGACAAACTTCCAAATAACAGTCCTGTATTTGCACCCAATGATAACTGAGTAGATTTGAACTGAATTAATTTGAAGCTCATCCCAAAAAATGCAATTTGGGTACTTCCAATTCCCTTATAGTCATATCGAATGGAATCTGTTCCAGTGAAAATTTTATCGGTGAAATTGTATCCTCGATAACTATACGGTTTAAATCCAAAAGCCAAACCCATTCGCGGGTGAACTCTCATTCCAATTGCTAAATGATTTAAATTGGTAAAAGCAGTAACTGAGCTATTTCCATTTTCCGAATAGCGTGAAAAGTTGCCATGAATTCCTGTGGATAGTAAGGTGTATCCAGAACCCAAATCTGAGTAACTAGCTGGATTATTAAAATTAATTACTCCCGAATCCAAAAAAGCAACCGTTGCATTACCTAGCGCCTGATAAATTGGATTTGTTTCAATTGACATCTTCCCCATTCCATAATAAGATAAGGGTGAGGTAGTTAAAACTTGTGATTGTAAGAAATTTAAGTTCAGAAACATGAATAGTATCAAGATGCTTTTATTCTGCATGGAACTTATAAAGTTGGTATAGCCCTTCAATTGTTAAATTTTGTTCGACAAAGATGTTACTTTTCTCGGGGAAATCAAAATAAATTAGATCTCCGCCAGTAAGAATAACTGTTAATTTTTCAAATTGTTGCTCATACATTGCAATCATTCCTTCAATTTCACATTGCATTCCAGTCATAACTCCATTCAATAAACTTGAATGCGTCGATTGTCCAATTAGTTCAGTTGATTTGCTTGGTTTTAACAATGGTAAATTCGCGGTTCCATTATGCATCGCTTGAAATCTCAAATGTACGCCCGGACTTATTGATCCTCCGTGATAAAATCCATTTTTATCTATGAAATCAAATTTAATGCATGTTCCAATATCTACAACAAGAATAGGAGTTTTCTTTTTTTTCGCTAGCGCACCGCAAACATTGCACGCACGGTCCATACCCCACGTTTCAGGTGTTTGATAATAACTTTTAAAAGGGAAGAGAGAGTTTCTGCTTAATTCAAAGATTATGTTGGCATTTATATCTATTTCA
Organism: Lishizhenia tianjinensis; assembly: GCA_945863425.1. Classification (GTDB taxonomy): domain Bacteria; phylum Bacteroidota; class Bacteroidia; order Flavobacteriales_D; family Crocinitomicaceae; genus UBA952. Next base: position 5,832 of record CAMBBW010000063.1, on the reverse strand, counting down.
TTGCGTAAGTTTTCATTGGCAACAGATGACAAGGCAATGTTTTTACCTTTGATTTTATTTAAGATGGTTTGTGACTCGTTTAATGAAATTCGTTCAATGTATTGTAGTTTGCCATCAACAATTGGAGCGATTTTTACAAAGGAATTTCCAGCTTCAATAACGTAATCAATCATTCTCTAATTATTTTCCTAGCGCAGAACGTTTATATGACCGGTTAATATTTCGGTTTCAGTGCCGTTTCGCTTATATTTTAATAACCAAGAATAGGTTCCTTGTTGAACTTTTTCTCCTTTGTATTTTCCGTCCCATCTAAAATTTTTATCCAAAGATTCAAATACTAATTCACCCCATCGGTTGTAAATGTATATTTCAGCTGATTTAACTCCAATGAAACTGGCTGCAAAATACTCATTGATTCTGTCTTCATCTGGAAAGAATGTATTTGGAATGTATATGTAGAATTCTTCAAATATATGAATGGGTTTAGTTATACTGTCTACACAGCCTTTTGCATCGGTAGCAACAAGAGTGATTAAATAATCTCCAGCGGGATTAAATGTATGTGTTGGATGTACAAGATCAGAATATCCTCCGTCACTAAAATACCAATCGTAAACATAGCCATTTGTTGTCAGGTTTTGAAACGAAATAGGCAGGCCTTCAATTAAATTCAAACTTGACACACTAAAATTTGCATCTGGTTTCACAACTGTTACTTGAGCAAGAGTTGGAATACTAAATGTCTGACAATCGTCTGATACTTCCACTAAATAGGTGCTTGTTCCTATTGGATTGACCCAAATACCATTAGTTGTATCACCATTTAATGCCCAGTAATAATGGTAGTTTCCATATCCACCAACTGCCGAAACGGAAATGTAAGCACTATCTCCTGTACAAATTTCAGGTACATTATTTACTGAGGTTAGTAATGGAGGGCTTGTGATGACATATGAAATTGTATCGCTTAATGTGGATCCACAACCATCCTGAACAGTAATGAAATAAGTTGAACTAGTACTTGGTGTCACAATAATTGAATCCGAAGTACTTATCGAATTGCCGGTTGTGCTCCAGGAATAAGAATATGAACCAGACCCACCAGTTACGATAGAATAGAAAGTAGTTGGAATATAGGGGCAAATTTCTGTAACATCATTAGAGACAGTCATTTGTAAAGGTTGAAAAACAGGAACACTTACTAATACCGAATCTGATGCTAAGTTATTTGAACACTGACCGGTTACACTAACGGTATAAAAACCAGTGGTGGTAGGAGACAATGTAATGCTGCTCGAGGTTTGGCCGTCGTTCCACAAATAGGAGTAGGGCTGCAAGCCTCCTGTAACTGACGCAACTAATGTAATATTATCACCGGGACACAAAACAATAGGGTCATTTATTTGAACGTTAATGGGCTGAATGTCTTGAATGGTAAGGGTTAGGTTAATGGGAGTAATATTTCCACACGGATCAGTCAATAAGAAATCCATAGAAATAGTTTCAGAACCTTCTGTTAAAAGATCAGCTAGAGCGTTTATAGTGAAACTTATTGTAGAATCGCCGGGTAAAAATGTAATACTTGATGGAATTCCTGAATAGTCCAAAATGGCTGTTGCCGTTCCGTTAACTTGAATAGGTATTGTTAGACTGCTGTTTATGTTATCTTGTCTTGAAAGAGTAATTATACTTGACACGCACCCTTCAGCCATTATGCTTGGACTATTAAAAAGTGTATCTGAAATAACATAATCAACAGCAACAGGTGTTTGAGAAGATAAACTATTTGCCTCCAAAAAAATCCCAGAATCCCATTCACCATCCCCTACATCTGCAATGGCAATAACTAAATGATAGGTTTCTCCACATTGAACTTTAGAAACTGCCTCTAACACATCAGTAAATCCATCATATTGAATGTAAAATGGATTTCCGTTATACGGAGGACTATTACCATCTCCATTAAAGTTAAAAAAACTTGAGTTTGTAATCGAATTCACATTATTTATCGAAACGATACTTCCATTTGTTGGTAGCTTTGCAATATTTTCAATTCCAATTATTCCCGGCCCAGATATGAAAAATCCAAAAACATCATTGAACCCTGAGCTATTTGGAGGTGCGAATTCGGGGTATTCATCTGACCCAAAAACATATTTGAATAGTACAGTATCGGAATATGGAATAAAATCAAATTCTAATATTGCTGCATTATAAGTCTGAGTTCCATTCAGTAAGCCAGTTAGCATTGCAGATCCCCCCATATTGTTATCCATTCCCGCACCAGCTTGATTGTTGGGTCCTTGTGGTCCAGCTCCCGTATTTAATACTGTTCCGGTTGTCATAACGATACCTTGAGCAATGCCTAAGTTTGTCCCTGTTGCTGCAAATGCACCAATTGCTGTAGGACTTCCATTGAATGAAATATTTGAAACAGTTACACCTGGACCTAAAAGCACATTTTGTACGAGTCCGAGTGGCGACATAGAAACACTGGTATTAAGTTGACATCTTCCACCAAAAAAAAGTAGAAGAGCAAAGAATATAATACCAAATTTGAGCAAACTCATATTAATTGGACGAATATTAATAAGAAAAGTTGTTTAAAACTAATGTTTTTACAAGATCTAATTAGGAAGAACGAGATGAAGGTAAATTTGTTTCGGTTTATTAAAAATCTTTGCCGTAAACATGCATATCGTTATGATTTTCTTCAATCTTATCTTTAATCAGTTTAATGGATTTGGCTAAAATAAAAATTTCTATACCTGAATTATTTTGAATCCATTTCCAACTAAGTGGCTCGTCCTCTACGGCCAAGGCAATATGGAAGTATAAATCAAAATTATTTACTAGTAACCACGATTGTGCTTTTTTATTTCCTTCAGCAGCATTTATCAAACCCATTAAATGGGGAAATCCATTTTGCATCAGCCAATTTCGTGCTTCGTCTTTTAAGTAAATAGCATAGGTGGCCATGACTAGCTCTGGGTATCCATTTTCTCTCAACCAAAGGATGAAATTCTCATCGCCTTCGATTGCTTTTGCCCAGGCAAGCACAATTTTAGCTGGATAATCTACCAAATTCGTACTGAGAATTTTAAATTCTTTATCAGTTGGTTCTTGTTTCTTATTTTTAAAGAACTTCATTCCCGAAATTAGATAAGTTCAAGTTCAATTTGACGTTTATTCGGTTTAACATCAGTTATACGAACGGTTACTCGGTCACCGAAATTAAATTCTTTTTTTGTTTTTGCGCCAATAATTCGAAAGGATTCTTGCTCGAAATAATATCGATCACCTGGAATCTCTTGAATAGCCACCATTCCCTCACAAAAATTTTCATCCATACGAACAAATAAACCATGATCAGCAATTCCCGTTATTGTACCAGCGAATGTTTCCCCAATTTTATCCATGACAAATACTGTTTGGAAATATTTAGATGACTCCCTTTCCGCATCAGAAGCTTTTCGCTCTGTTTTTGAAATGTGTTTACAAATATCCTGGAGCTCGTTTGATTTATGGTGTTTTTTAGTTGTTAATTCCTCTAATAAAATCCGATGGATCATTAAATCTGCATACCTTCTAATAGGCGATGTAAAGTGACTGTAGTACTCAAAAGAAAGCCCATAATGACCTATGTTTTCAGTGTCATAAATTGCTTTTGCCATCGTCCGAATAGACAAGGATTGAATAAAACTAAATTCTGAAGCATCTTTAATTTTCTCAAAAAGATTATTTAAGCTTTTCGCAATATGTTTAGGATCAAAATTATCTAGGGAAATATCGAATTTATCAAGAAATACTTTTAATTGTTCAATTTTGGCTGGATCCGGTAAATCATGAATTCGGTATACTGAGGTTGGTGGAGTATGGTTTTTGCGGGGTTTCCCTATAAATTCAGCTACTTTTTTATTTGCAAGTAACATAAATTCTTCAATAAGTTTGTGTGCATCTTTCGATTTCTTAACCATAACAGCCGCTGGATTTCCCGAGCCATCCATTCTAAATCGTATTTCCTCAGATTCGATGTTTAGCGCTCCTTTACTCAATCGAATCGAACGATAGTGCTTTGCAATTTCATCGAGTTTGAGAATTTCTTCTGCATAGATACCAGTTTTCGTTTCAATAATTTCCTGGGCATCTTCATAAGAAAACCGATGATTAGAAAAAATCCGAGTTTTCCCAAACCATTCTGAAACGATAGAAAATTGTTTATCGAATTCTAAAACAACAGAAAAACAATATTTATCTTCATTTGGCCGAAGTGAACAAGCTATATTTGAAAGTTGTTCAGGTAACATTGGAATAACTCGATCTGCTAAATACACAGAATTCCCTCTTTTTCTTGCCTCCATATCTAATGGTGAGCCTGGCCTAACATAATGACCAACATCGGCAATATGAATTCCGATTTCAAAATTTCCAGTTGGCAAAATTTGAAACGAAAGAGCATCATCAAAATCTTTTGCATCAATCGGGTCGATGGTAAAAGTGGTAATTCCTTTAAAATCCCTTCTTAATTTCACTTCCTCTTCTGATATTTCTGTTTTGGTGGTTTCAGCTTCTGTTAGAACTTCTTCAGGAAATTGAAATGGAATTCCATTGTAACAAAGAATTGAAATCATTTCTGCATCATGGTCATTTCGATTAGAAAGAACTTCGATTACCTCGCCCCATAGTTTACCATTTGCTGGCCAATGCGTGATTTTAAGAATAACTTTATCGCCATGTTTAGCACCGTTGAGAAAGTCCTCCTCAACATTTATTTCACCGCCCAATTTTGGGTTATCTACAATAAGTCGCGGTTGTTTTGTGTTGTATCGAATTTTCCCAACCACGTGAGTCCGTTCTCTTTTTAGCACGGAAACAACTTCTCCTTCAGTTCTTCGGCCGCCTGATTTTAGTATACGAATCTCCACTTCATCACCATCCATGGCATTTCCTAGATTATTTGGCCCAACAAATACATCTTTTGGTTGCCCTTCTATTGAAACGAACCCAACTCCACTGTTTACAATGGTTAGGTTTCCGATTAGGAGACTTTCGGTTGTGCCAAGGCTAAATTCTGCATGACCAACTCGTTTAATTTTTCCTTGTCGCGATAGCTCTACTAGTTTCTCAAAAATTAATTTACGTAAATTAGGGTCTTTGATGGTTAACATTCCACAAATTTGTCGATGAGACAAAACTTTGTTTTTGTGAGAAGTGATGAGTTTTAAAATTAATTTATCGTAAGGGATAGAAGAATTTATTGGTTGAGTTTTTAACGAGCTCTTTTTTTTTGACATTCGGATGGTTTTATACCATTTACAAGGTTATCATTAATCGATTCGTGGAAGATTAATAGCTTGTTTTACAATAGTAGAAAGTGGGTAGCTTTTTCTTAATTTTGAATAAATGTCATCCGCCTCAGCTTTTGTTCTGAAATCACCAGCATCTAAATAAAAGTAGGGCGTTCTATATGCAACATAGGTGTCTACTCCCGGGTATTGTGAAATAAAGCTTTTGCGTTGGCTGTCGATTACCGTTTTTTCCGCATCAAAAGAAATATGTAACCTGTAGCCCATATAAGACCCTCCAGATTTCCCCCCAACAAGACCCAAGATACGGCCATCAGCAATAACTTTTGTTTGGGTAAATACCGCACTTGAAAAACAAAAAGTTAAAGAAAAACAAATAATTGAAAGTGATGAGTTCATAATCTATTTCATATATTACACAAAGATATTAATTATTTATTCAAGAACACCAACATTCGACCCCCTAAAAAACTGAATCTTATTTAGAATGATTTTAAATTAGTAAAAAAACAATTAAAATTGTCAT